>JAQTXY010000290.1 GCA_028688535.1 Methanothrix sp.
GGCAAGGATTGGGGAGCTGATTAAAGAGCGCCTCAAGGAGGCTGGCATTGATGTTTCCATCCAGGCAATCGAGAGCAAGTCCCGAGACTCTAAATTGTCCACCGGCGATTTCGAGATAGGGATTAATGGCTACGGTGGATGGGGTTCAGATGCAGACTACCTGCGCACCAAGTTCTGCGGCGCATCGTTCGGCATAGAAGGCGCTAGCCACGGAAGGCCGCTTATCGGATATCAAAACGACAGGGTGGACGAGCTTTGTCTGGCCCAGCTGTGTGAAACAGACGAGGAGAAACGCAAGGAAATCGTCTCCGAGCTTCAGGAGGTGCTCGCCGAGGAGGTCCCGAGCATTCCTCTCTACTACACAGCAAGCTACAATGCCTACCGGCCTGCGGTCTACGACGGGTGGATGAACATGTACGACCACCATGAGATGACTCACAGCAAGCTATCCTATCTCGACCGAAGCGATTTGAGGAAATGATAGGATATGCAAAACGACGATACGGCATGCTTGGCCGAGCATTGGAGGGGCCTCTCTCAAAAAAGGAGAGACGGCCCCCAGTCGGCCCTTTTCTGGGACAAAAGGGCGGAAGTATTCTCCCGCAACATAAAGGGCGATCGAAGGGAGAAGAGGAGAGCAGAGGTCTTCGAGCTGATTAAAAAAACCGGCCTGGAGCTGAACGGTGCGAATGTCCTGGATATCGGCTGCGGCCCGGGGACACTGGCTGTTCCATTGGCCGAAATGGGTGCTCGTGTCACTGCATTGGACATCTCTGCGCAGATGCTGAAGAGGCTTGAGAATAGGTCGAGAGAAGAGGGTCTCACCTCGATTAAGACCATTTTGTCCTCCTGGTGCGATATCGACATTGATGCCCAGGGATTTCGCAGCCGCTTCGACCTTGTCATAGCTTCCATGACCCCCGGCATAAACGGCCCTGAGACCTTCGATAAGATGATGCAGGCATCCAGGAACGTTTGCTACTACAGCAATTTCGTTAGCAGGAAATGGGATATATCTTATTATGAGCTTTATCAGATGCTCTTTGGAGAAAAGTATGGAGAGGGAGGATATGGCTTTCACCTGCCGTTCATGTATCTTTACAGCATGGGCTGTCGGCCGGTCATAAAGATCTCCAAAAATAACTGGAAGAGCGATGAGACCGTGGATAGCATGGTCGAGACGGTATCCGGTTTTTTTGGCGGCAGAAAGGACATAGACGACGAGATGCGACTTAGGATGAGGAGGTACTTTGAGGAACGGGCCGAGGGCGGAAATTATCATTCCGAAACAGAGAGCATCACGGGCATGATGGTCTGGGAGAAGAATGGAAGATGAAGTGCAAAGGCCGAAAAGGCGTCGCCCTGCAATATGCGACCGCCCTTTTCCTCATCCTTGTCTTGAACTTCTTCCTTCCAAGGATGATGCCTGGAGACCCTTTTTTAATTCTATCCGCAGATGCTGAAAATGAGGTTATATCAGTTCTTACCGAAGAGCAACGGCAGTACTTCATCAGCTATTACGGGCTGGATCGGCCTGTTTATGAGCAGTTCGCAAATTATATCTTTTCCGTAGCCAGGGGTGATTTGGGCGAGAGCATATACTACAAAGTCCCTGTAGTTGAGGCGATATGGACCCGGCTGCCGTGGACTGCGCTGATCGTTGTAGGAGCAACGCTTATCAGCACGATTGCAGGCATATTGCTGGGGCTCTTCTCGGCAAGGCGCCGGGAAAAGGCTTCAGATAAGCTCCTTATGGTGGGGCTGATCAGCTTTGCCGAGATACCATCGTTTTTGCTTGGCCTCATCATTCTGCTCGCCTTCTCAGTTAAACTTAAGGCGTTTCCGCTGGCCGGAGCCATGACGCCGTTCGCCCATTATTCCAGCTACCTGGAGGCATCATGGGATATCGGATACCATGCTGTTCTTCCTATGATAACATTGTCTCTAACCCAGCTGACGGGCATATACCTGCTGACCAGGAATACGCTCGTTACCGTCATGACAAAGGATTACATCAGGACAGCTCGGGCCAAAGGGATTGGTGAGCGGCTGGTATGGAACAGGCATGCTCTTCATAACGCGCTGCTTCCGGTGATAACCAGAGTCGGTTTCATGATCGGCATGCTCATGGGCGGAGCGGTGCTTGTGGAAAACGTCTTTTCCTATCCGGGGGTTGGAAGTCTTCTTCGCTCCTCTGTGATCGCCAGGGATTATCCGCTCATCCAGGGGATCATGCTCGTCATGGCTGTCAGCATCCTGACCGTCAACTATCTGGTGGAGATCATCTACGAGCGCATGGATCCGAGGACGGCATCTTGCGAGGCAGTATGATCATCGATCTGAATTCTTTCATCTCGATTTTAAACTCGATTCGCGGTGCAGTAGAAAGGTTTACGACTGCCGGGAAGATGGGTGTCGTCGGCCTTCTCTTCATGATTTTTATAGCAGTCTTTGCGCCGTTTGTTACCTTTTATGAGCCTTCCGCCATATCCGGGAGGTCCCTTGAACCTCCCGGCCCGGTGCATATCCTCGGCACTGACGAGCTGGGGATGGATATCTGGTCGCAGATCTGCTATGGAGCCAGGATGAGCCTTGCCATCGGCCTGGCTGTTGCACTGATATCCGGAGTCGGGGGCGGATTTTTGGGGCTGATGGCCGGATACATTGGCGGAAATTGGGATAAAGCGTTGTTGAGGACGATTGACCTCACAATGGCCCTGCCGAGCTTTCCACTTCTGATAGTGATCGCCGCATTTCTCAATCCGAGCATTGCAAATGTCATACTGGTGCTCGTCTTCCTCAGCTGGGCAAAGCCCGCCAGAGTTGTCAGATCTCAGGCGCTGTCTATGAAAAAGCAGCAGTATATCATATCGGCAAGGCTTCATGGAGCCGGTCCCTCCTACATCATAAGAAAGCACATCATGCCCGAGGCCATGCCCCTAATCTTCGTCAGCATCCTCAATATTTCCTCATATGCAATTGTTGCCGAATCAGGGCTTGCCTTCCTGGGCTTGGGGGACCCGACCTCCAAGAGCTGGGGAATGATGCTTCATTATGCAACGAGCTTTCGTTCGATTTATTTCACGCCGTACTGGCAGTGGTGGCTGATGCCCCCATTGATAGCGCTTATTCTCTTGCTGCTCTCTCTTGCCTTCATAGGCAGAGACATGGAGCGAATCGTCGATCCGAGATTAAGGTTGAAGGGTGATTCATAATGCCGCTATTGGAGATTAGTGGGCTTTCAATCGATTATGTATCTGATAAAATCGCAGCCCGAGCGGTTGACGGCCTGAGCCTATCTCTTGAGAGGGGAGATTTCCTGGGTCTGGCTGGAGAGTCAGGAAGCGGCAAGACGACCATAGCTTTGGGCATCATGGGACTGCTGCCAAAGAATGTGAAGACTGCTGGCTCCATATTATTTAACGGAAAAGATATCGTCGCCATGCAGGATAGGCAGAGAGATGCGATAAGGTGGAAAAATATCGCCATGGTCTTTCAAAACAGCCTCGAGGTGCTAAACCCGGTTATCAGGGTGGGCGATCAGGTAATCGAGCCTATGGTAACGCATCTGGGACTATCAAAAACTCTAGCCAGGGCCAGATGCGACGGGCTGTTTCGGCAGGTGGGACTCGATCCGATCTGGCTGGATGCGTACCCTCACCAGCTTTCGGGAGGCATGAGGCAGAGATCGCTGCTCGCTATGG
>JAQTXY010000008.1:0-6225 GCA_028688535.1 Methanothrix sp.
AGTACAGCGCCGATTCTGTAGTTCTGCACGCACAGCTTCTCTACCCACTTCTGGTCGTAGGTGCCGGTCTGGTAAGATACGGGCATGTACTCGAACTCAGCTTCCTTGGTGAAGTTGATGTAGTCCATGGGGCATGCTCTGCCGGTTGGCCAGGCGCACTCAATATCGTATTCTCCAGTCTTCGAATTCCAGCCGATTGGGGTGTAGTCTCTGTTGAGCTGCCTCTCGGCTTCCAGCTCAGTCCTCTCGGTGATGACATTACCGGATCCGGACTCCTTCTCTACCAGCTTCTGGCCGTTAAAGCCAGTCTGGGTGGAAATGATCATCTCTACGTTCTTGTATCCAACGCCCTTGACCGATGCCTTCTCATACATGTAGTTGGCTGCACCGGCCATGCCTACTACGGCCATGGCGATAATAACCAAAACAGCTATTAGTTTTCTCATTTCTTTCCCACCTCCTTAGATTACCATAAACGCATTAAGATCTAAGCCATCAGTTGTGGCTCAAATCCCTGGCACCACGTTGACAGAGATTACCTAGCTCTTGCCCTAGGCCTTGACCCGGCAAGAGCCACCTTATTGCAACTCTGTCACGAGGAGTACCTGACTCACATGCTTCTCCGCTCATATTTGAGTATTTTGCTCCGGCACAATCCCAATCTGCTAGCCTATTGAATATAAGCCATTCGGAATTTTAAGAGAAAATCAATAGTGGTAGGCCTATCCAATTTGAGTTCTGAGACCATGCACCAAATAACATGTCCTGATGAGCTTGCAGCTTGCAACCCACAAGAAGTCGCGCCGCAGATGTTTAGCCCATTGCCAAGTTCATGCCTCATGAAGATGGATGTTAGATTCTAATGCTTGCGATAATAAGAACACGATCGCGAACCAAAGAGAAAACAAGTAGGCATTACGGGAAAAATAGTTGACTATAAAATGCTCCGGCCGGGATTTGAACCCGAGTCTTCGGCTTGAAAGGCCGAAATGATTGGCCGGGCTACACTACCGGAGCAATTTTGCCGTCTGGATGCCAGGCAAGTCATGCACTGGCCTTCACCCCATAGATATGAACGAATATATCTACGTTTCCAATGGGTTTGAAGTTGGAAGTAGTCCCGGGCGGATTCGAACCGCCGTCGCGGGCTCCAAAGGCCCTCAGGATTGACCGCTACCCCACGGGACTATGATTCGGGTGCCATTTTTTGGTTTCTTCTATGCTGGCATAAACTGATTTTACGCCGAGCGAGTGTTTTTCGCATAAGATATATATGGTCTTTCCCGGAGGAGCAAAGAAGATGAAACTTCTCACCAAGGCGCATATGAGCCAGAGAAGGCTGATTGAGATTCTGCGCGTTATCGAAAATGCCAGCACTCCCATTGGAGCCAGAGCGATCTCGGATTGCCTGAGCAGTCGCGGCTATGACTTAGGAGAGAGGGCTGTGCGCTACAACCTCAAGATCCTGGACGAGCTGGGCTTCACCAAAAAGAAAGGTTACAGCGGCAGGGTGCTCACTCCTCTGGGATCAAGGGAGCTGGATGACGCACTGGTCGACGATCGGATCGGCTTTGTTAATACCAGGATTGAAGAGTACATGTTCAAGACCAGCTTTGATCCCAAAACCAGTCAAGGTGATGTAATCGCTAATACCAGCATCATCGACAAATCAAACGCAGAAGAGGTCTTCGAGATACTGGGAAACGCTTTTGAAGCTGGCTACACCATAAGCCGTCGCGTGCTCATCCTGGATGAGGAAGAAAGCATATCAAATCTTGAGATTCCGAAAGGTGCTTTGGGAATCGCAACCCTGTGTAGCATCACTCTGGACGGGATGTTCATGAAAAGGGGAATTCCCGTCCTCACCAGCTTCGCTGGGCTGGCAGAAGTCACGGAAAGGCAAACCATTGACTTCACGGACCTCATAGCTTATGCTGGCTCGTCCCTTGATCCCATTAAGGTTTTTATGGGTCGAAGGGTGACAAACGTTGCCGATGCCATCTTCAAAGGTTCGGGAACAGTCCTCGCCAATGTGAGAGAGGTGCCCGTCGCGGCGGCAACGCTTGTGCGCGCGCTTTTAGATGAGACACGTAACGCGGGCCTCGGTGGGCTGATAAAAATTGGAGAGCCGTCCGAGCCCGTGCTGGGCTGCCCCGTGGGCTCAGGCAAGATCGGCATAGCCTTTTATGCGGGAGTCAATGGTGTGGTGGCGGCAGAGGAGATGGGAATAGAGATTAAGACCGCACCCATATCCATTCTGATCGATTACACCAAGACCCATGAGCTGAAATGATTGAGCACTCCGGACAAGATAAGGTTTTATAGAGCATCAATCTCTAGACACACAGTTACGTTTGCATTTGATGAGGAAGAAAGATGGATTTTAGAGTCGTAGTCTCAGATCCGAAGAGCGGTAAGGCCTATCAGGTAGAGCTTAAGGATCCAGGAGCAGGCAAGCTTCTGGGAAAACATATCGGCGACAAGATTGAAGGTGACGTTCTCGGCATGCCCGGATACTCAGTACAGGTCACGGGCGGCAGCGATCGCGAGGGATTTCCCATGCGTGCAGATCTGCCCGGCACAAAGCGCAGAAAGATCCTGCTCTCCAAGGGAACCGGATATCATCCTACTGCCGAAGGAAGGAAGAAGAGGATGAGCATTCATGGAAGGGATATTTCTCCCGATGTCGGCCAGATAAATGTCAAGGTTGTTGAGGCCGGCGCCAAGTCCGTAGAAGAGCTGCTGGGCAAGGCACCCAAGGAAGAAAAAGCATAATCTAGCGAATTCGGTAGGATGGCTGGTCCATCCTTCCGCGATAATCCCTTTTATTATAGAATCGTTTTTTATTGACTCTTTTCGCTATTAATCCTGTGTGTCTGATCCGCTCAATACCCAGGCACGTGACGCGAGCGGCACGGGGATCTGTGCACGCATTACTGATTTCATCTGCTCTGGACTTAGGGCGGCAAAGAGAGCATTCATGAGCCGGTCGCTCTTCATGGCCATATCCACCATCTTTCTTATCCGGACAGATCGCGAAAGCTGTGCTCCGAACTCTTCGCGAATGCGCGACGCATAGTTGGCGAGTGCCATTTCGCCCCGTAACTGACCTACTGTCACCTCGCCTGCGATCCTTCCTGCCACCACTGCCAATGGTATACCTCCCCCGCTGGTGGCCATGACGTGCCCGGCAGCGTCTCCCGCCAAGAGCATATTGTCTTTTTGGATGACACCAGAGGTCCCGCCCGAGGGCACCAGCCCCCTCATGACAGCCAGAACCTCGCCGCCTGCCAGTTTTTCTGCAGCGATGGGGTGTTCGCGAATGAACCGGCCAAGTATGATGGAAAGATTCTGGCCGGCCATGTAAGACGATCGCACCCCTACGCCTACATTAGCCGTGTCCTGGCTGAGGGGGATTATCCAGGCATATCCACCGGGAGCATAGTGAGCTGAAAAGTACATCTCCGCCGCCTTTGCATCGATATTCACACCAGCCATCTCATATTCCAGGCAGATGCCCGTCTCTTGTATAGGATTTCCCATGGCTTTGGAGACTATTGAGTGCGGACCGTCTGCGCCTATTATTATCTGCGGCCTGATCTTCCCGTTGAAGTGACCGGAAAGCTGCACTGTACCTTCCTCAAGGAGGGCGCGGGTCGCGGGCAGAACTCTTGCTCCGGCGCTCGCAGCCCGTGCGGCGAGGTAGCGATCGTATGCCCGCCGGTCCAAGACCCGACCGGCCACAGCAAATTGCTTGTTGTCTCCTGAAGGAGAATAGATGCGCTGCAACTGGGTGCGATGCAAAATATGACGCTCTGGAATCTCTCTGAGCGTCAGAGGCAGGTTGGCGCGGGGCATGAGCTTCTCCAGCTCGAATGCTTCCGGGAGAAATCCGCCGCATTGCACTGGGCTGCCAATCTCGTTCTTCTTGTCAACCAGCAAAACCTCCATGCCCGAAGCTGCAATAGCCTGCGCAGCAGTGCTGCCCGCCGGCCCTGCCCCTACCACAGCCACCATTATATCTTCTTTCATCTTGCCTTCATACCCAGAGCTGCCAGCGTCTCTTCTATCTCTTCATACGCTAAAAAGAGTTCATCCTTCAGCCTCTGTGTCTGCTCAAGCTTCGGCTCTGCAGATAGCCAGATATGGCTTTTATCACCGCGCACCATTTTGACGCAGGCCAGCATATCCGCCTGGGAAAGACGGTAGAGGATGTGGCTTCCCGTAGGCGTAAACCAGATCGGGTACTTCTGGGTGATCATCGCCACAAAGCGCTCCCAAGGCAGCTCTCCCTGTCCATCCCCTCGCCCGCCCTCGCCGGCTGCATCATGGCTGATGACCAAGTTGAGGTGAGATCGTTCACCTGCAATCTTCTCTTCGACGAGTGAGATGACCTCTATGTAGCGCACGCTCTTTCTGTCTGCTCGAGGCAGGTCGCGACTGAAGACCTTCTCGGCAATCTCTGGAAAGAAGGCTGCTAAATGAATGTCCGGTTCCGGTCTTGTGGCCAATGAGACGCCGATAAAGAATAGGGCGCTTAGGGTCAAGCCGACCAGCACGCCATGCTCGGTCAGATAGGGCGAGATGCTGTCCAGGGGCTGTTTCAGCCAGAATTGTTCATAGGAGATGAGAAGGATCTGCGTTCCGCCACCTGCTATGAGCGCCGCCATGGCCCCCCACCGGTTAGCGCGCTTCCAGTACAGTCCGCCGATGATGGGAAAAAAGTAGGACGTTGTGCCGATCACTGTGGCTATGATCACGGCATCTACGATGCTGTTGGCATGCAAAGCGATGGCTGCCGCGATGGCTATCATGATGATAACCAGAATTCTGTTGATGACCAGCATCTCCTTCATAGTGGCAGCAGGCCGCAGGTGCCGCTGGACCAGATCGCGAGAGATACAGGAGGCCGCCGATGTGGCAAAGGTGTCGGTGCAGGACATGGATGCTGCGGCAAAACCTATGGTGAGAAGGGCCAGAAGCCATCCGGGAACGTTATCGCTGATGAGCTTGAGATAGAGCATCTCCGCCTCGACCTCTCCTGTCGGTCGGGGGTAAAGAACGGAAAGGCCGATGGCCGTGAGAAAGCAGCATAGGTATACCAGGGCCAGCAGGACGCTGCCCAGCATCAAGCCGCGCTTCGCGGAAGCGGCATCGCGCGCTGCCCAGATCTTCTGCCAGGGGTCCTGTTCTGCTACCCAACCTGGCAAGAGGGCCACTAAAAAGACCAGGGCCCCCATCAGGCCGCCCAGGAGAAGCGGGTCCCACCATTCTGCTCCCAGATCGGACGCCGCAGCCAACAAGCTGAAGCCTTTGATAGCTGTTAGATCCAGGGCCAATGTCGCTACGTAAACGGCGAGGCCTGCCAGAAGTATATACTGCAGGATATCTGTCCAGACCACGGCGCGAAAGCCGCCCACGCTGACATAGAGAGCAACGGAGACGGCCATAAGCGCCACGGCATAGGTGGGATCGATGCCGAAAAATGTGCCCAGTACCAGCTTGAATCCTATGAAATCAGTCACCGAAAAGAGTATCATCATGATAGTGACCGCCAGGGCCACCGGGGCTCTGATCATGGGATCATATCTAATCTCCATGAGCTCGGGCTGGGTTAAGGCGGGAATGTTCTTGATCCTTCCCGAGATCGCGGCTATTATTATCAACCCTGCGATATTGGGAAAGACCCAAATCCATATCGATCCTACACCTATGAGCAGAAATAGTCCTGTGGCCAAAAGCAGTGCGCTCGCCGTGATCCACGCGGATGCTGCGGAAAATCCGATAACAATAGGCCCCAGCTCTCTTCCGGCCAGCCAGAAGTCGGTTACAGACTTTTGCCGACGGGAGAAATACAAGCCTATGCCCAGTAAGACCGCAACGTAGATGGCGAGAAATATCAGGAATAGCGAATATGCATCCAAGGATTGTCCACCTCTGGCGGCTAGTATCTTGTGGTATTTAACATGTAGGACATAGCATTTTTTTAAGAAATAATATCAGCAACTACGTGAACTACCGCACCCTGTTGGGCATGGCTTCCCACTTCATTGCCAAAACTTGCATCACAGATATGTGGTGTAGTGGCTTTGACTCTATGGGCGCTGCGGGCTGTTCCATCCCTAAGATAAGTATGTTCCTGGATGCATTGTAGTCTCGATTGCATGAGAATCGGCAATAATGGCAATCATGCACTCGAACAGACAAGTCTTTCTTCACAATGCA
>JAQTXY010000008.1:6325-15487 GCA_028688535.1 Methanothrix sp.
AGACCAAATTCAACTTAGGATTTATGAGCTTCAGAGAAGGAATCATGTTCTGAGTGTCATACGTTTTGAGCTTGATGCCCTTCTCTTTCAAAACACTCATGTCTTGGAGAAGCTGGTTATAGAGCCATCTGCAGGCATCCAAATTCTCCGCTAACTTCCACTGAGAAATTTTGTCTGGGAAGATAGGATACTTATAGCTAATTATCAACGAACGCTTGCAAGAAGGGATGATATTTATATCAAATGCACGCAGAGAGAAAGTAATTCAAGGGCAAAGGACTCCGCTTTCATCCCCACCCAGAAGGATGGGGACTTATCGATGTTTCGACATCTCGTCGGAACTCTCGCTGACCCGAGGTCAGCGAAATTTGTCCTTCGCGATCTGAGGTTTTTCAAATGAGGAGCGATGTCACCAAAGTAGGCAGAGAAAGAGCGCCTCATAGGGCTCTCTTGAAGGCCACAGGCCTATGCGATGAAGAGATCCGTCGTCCCTTCATTGGAGTAGTCAACTCGTTTAATGATTTTATCCCTGGGCATATCCATCTCGACAAACTGGGAGCGGCAGTAAAAGCAGGCATACTCTCTGCCGGAGGCGTTCCCTTCGAATTCCAGACCATCGGCGTATGCGACGGCATAGCCATGGGGCATAAAGGCATGAGATACTCGTTGCCCAGTCGCGAGCTGATTGAAGACTCCATCGAGATCATGGCAGAGGCCCATCAGCTCGACGGGTTGGTAATGATCCCCTCCTGCGACAAGATAGTTCCCGGTCATATCATGGCGGCTGGAAGACTGAACCTGCCCACCATCATAGTTACAGGCGGGCCCATGATGCCCGGCTTTGCCTGCGACAAAGAGTTGGATCTGATCAACCTCTTTGAAGGCTGGCAGGCGGGAGGCGATACGCTTGACGCCCTAGAGGAGATGGCCTGTCCCGGTGCGGGATCGTGCGCCGGCCTATTTACGGCCAATACCATGGCCTGCCTTACCGAAGCTATGGGCCTGTCTCTGCCCGGCTGCGCCACCACTCATGCCGTGGATGCGCTAAAGATGCGCCAGGCGAAGCTTTCCGGCATGAAGATCATGGAATTGGTTAAGAAGGGAATTACTGCCCGACAGATAGTAACAAGCGAATCGCTGGACAATGCCATTCGCGTGGACATGGCCATCGGGGGGTCTACAAACACCGTTTTGCATGTAATGGCCATAGCAGCAGAATACGGCCTGGACCTCGATTTGGACCGCTTCGACCAATTGAGTCGCGAGACGCCTCATCTAGTCAACCTGCGACCGGGCGGGCCTCATCATATCCTCGATCTGCACCGTGCCGGCGGAATTCCCGCGGTCATGAACCGGCTTGGCTCGCTGCTCCATTTGGACGCTCTTACCGTCACAGGCAAAAAAATGGGCGAGAATCTGGATGCCTTTAGGCTGGTCAATCCAAAGACCAACAAGGCAGTTATAGCCACAATCGAGGCCCCAGTGCACGTTCAAGGTGGCATTGCCATAATGTTTGGAAACCTCGCCCCAGAAGGAGCCGTGGTCAAACAGACTGCAGTGTCTCCTTCCATGCTCAAACATACCGGCCCGGCTAAAGTATACGACTCTGAGGAAGAATCCATGGCAGGCATCGTAAACGGCGGCGTTGTGGCTGGCGATGTAGTAATAATAAGATACGAAGGGCCCAAAGGCGGGCCGGGCATGAGAGAGACTCTTGCGCCTACCTCTGCCATCGCAGGAGCAGGCCTATCCGAATCGGTGGCTCTTATCACTGACGGGCGCTTTAGCGGCGGTACCCGAGGCCCCTGCATCGGCCATGTCTCTCCCGAAGCAGCGGCTGGAGGGCCTATCGCCCTGGTAAAGAACGGGGATATGATCTCAATAGATATCCCTGCCAGAAAGATCGATCTACTTGTCGATCCCATGGTAATGCAAGCAAGAAAGAAGGAATGGGTTCCCCCTGAGCCCAAGATAAAGAGCGGCATTCTGGCCCGCTACAGAAACTCGGTCACCTCCGCCAGCAAAGGCAGTGTCCTTAGATGAGATGCTTCGTGGCTGTAGAGCTTCCGCGGCCCATGCGCGAGGAGATTGGACGTCTGCAAAGCCAGATCGCGACCAATGGCCTGCGGCTCGTGAGGCCGGAATTGGTGCATGTCACCATAAAGTTTCTGGGGGATGTGCCGCAGGAAAAGGTGGGGCTTGTGACCGAGGCACTGGGAAGGGTTAAAGCGGTACCCTTCCCTGCCCGTGTTTTGGGGATGGGCGCTTTTCCTGGGAAGTCGGTGCGCGTGGTCTGGCTGGGCCTTGAGGGAAATTTCCAGGAGCTTTATTTGAATGTAGAGCAGGCCTTGAAGCCGCTGGGCTTTGCGCCCGAGGCTCGGGGTTTCTCACCCCATATAACTCTGGGCCGGGTGGGTCGCCCCAGTGTTGAGATGAGTCGGCTGCTCGGCGAAAGAATCGCGGCCTTCTCTTCTACGGACTATGGCAGTTTCAATGTAGACAGATTCTATCTTAAGAAGAGCACACTCACTTCTGGAGGGCCGATCTACGAAGACCTGGCAGTATTCCCTCTCTGAGATCCAAGAGGTCGTACTTGGCAAGGTCAGGCCCGGATTATCAGACAAGAAAAGAATTGCAGAAACCTCCGCCGCCATAATCGCCCGTGTAGAGAATCTGGCAAAAGAGCGCGGTTTCTCTATCCAGGCCATACTGGTAGGCTCGGCGGCCAGAGGAACATGGCTTTCCGGGGATCATGATCTGGACATATTCTTAGGGGTGCCACCGGAGGGCGATCTGGGTGCGGCCCTGGAGATTGCCAGGCTTGCCGCTCCCCATCACGAGGAGAAATATGCTGAACATGCCTACATCCACGCCAGGATGGATGACTTTGAGGTCGACCTGGTTCCCTGCTATCTGGTAGATGATGCCGCCGATCTTAAGTCGGCAGTGGATCGTACCCCCTTTCATACCAAATATGTGAGCATGCGAATCAAAGGCAAGGAGGACGATGTACTTCTCCTAAAGCAATTCATGAAAGGTGTAAATGTCTATGGATCGGAGCTGAAGACGGGTGGTTTTTCCGGCTATCTGACTGAACTGCTCGTTCTCTGCTACGGCTCTTTTGCTGCTGTGCTCCAGGCAGCATCCTCCTGGCGCCCCGGCCAGCTCCTGGACCTGGAAGGGCACGCCGCCGTGAGGCACGACGAGCCCCTGATCGTGGTAGATCCTGTCGATCCGAGAAGAAATGTGGCTGCTGCACTGACTTTAGACAAGATGCTCCAGTTTGCCGGGGCGGCGCGCTCTTTTCTGGCTGGGCCGAAGCTTGATTTCTTCTTTCCCCCATCGCAGCCACCACTCTCCGATGAGGAGCTGACGGCTCAGGTGATTGCTCGGGGCACAATGCCCATCCTACTTGAGTTTGCAGCGCCCGATGTGGTAGAAGACGTCCTCTATCCTCAGCTTCGCAAAGCAGAGGGCTCCATTAAGGCGCTTCTTGAGCGAAACGGCTTTGCTATGCTACGCAGCGACGTTTCCACCTATCGCGACAGAGCTGTGATGCTCTTTGAGATGCAGGTCTGGCAGCTCTCCAAAGCCTGCCTGCGCATCGGTCCACCTGCCTGGGAAGCAGAGCACGCCGCCCGCTTCCTGGCAGCTCATCCTAACATCCTCTCCGGCCCCTACATCGCCGACGGTAAAATTGTGGTGGAAGAAACACGCCAGTACACCTTTGCACGTGATCTTCTGGATCATGAGATCGCAAACCTCTCTCTGGGGAAGCATCTTTGCGCCTCCATTCGCGAGGGACACAATATATATGTGGGCCTGGAGCTACTGGGCATAAAGGATGAAGGCTTTCGTATCTTCCTGGCTCATTATTTCAATGCCAGGCTTCGTATCGTCTAAGAGAAGCAACTCCAGTAGCGGCTCTGTATTTTTTTGACCTCTTCGATTCTCCTGGCAACAGCTGTGTCCGTGCCACTTATCTGCGCGGCTTCGCCGCCGAAGGCCCTGATCTCGGCTACAACCGCTTCTGCCTGGGCCTGTAAGTTGTATCCGCCCTCCAAGGAGGCAGCCAGCCTTCCCTGACAGCAAGCATTGGCTATCTCCTTAACCAGGAAAGCGATGGCTCCAAAGCCGTCCGAGGTAAGACGCATGCCTCCCAGAGGATCATCCTTGTGAGGATCATGACCCGCGGAAACGAGAACTATATCTGGCTTATACTCCAAAGCAACCGGCAGCAAGATCTCCCGGTAAGCCATAAGATAACCCGCGTCTCCAGTGCCCGAGGGAAGAGGCATATTTACTGTGAAACCTTCGCCGTCGTCCTCTCCAACCTCATCTGCTCTTCCTGTGCCGGGATAGTGGGGATACTGGTGGGTGGAGAAATATAGTACGCTGGGATCCGAATAGAACACGTCGTTAGTGCCGTTGCCATGGTGCACATCCCAGTCTACAATAAGCACTTTTTTCGCGCCACGCGACTGAGCATGCTTCGCGGCGATGGCAATGTTATTGAAGATACAAAATCCCATGCCGCGATTGGGCATAGCATGATGCCCGGGTGGCCGTACCAGGGCAAAGGCGCTATCATAACTTCCGAGAACGGCATCAACCGCGGCCATTGCGCCTCCGGCAGCCATCAGGGCTGCATCGTAGGAGTTTTGAGAAAGGATAGTATCGACGTCCAGATAGCCTCCACCGTGCTCGCAGATGGCTTTTACCTGATCGATATACCTCTGTCCGTGTATCGTCGCCACCTGGGGTTTGGTCGCGAGTTGCGGTGTGATGAAGTCAACATCGAGCTCTTCCGATTGAATTTTATCCAGGATTGCGGTGAGGCGCTCTTTTTTCTCAGGATGTCCGTCCGTCTCGTGCTGCAGATAGATGGGATGATAGACCAGGCAGGTTCGATTCATGCTTGATGATTGCGGCGCCATTCGCAAAAACAGTTTTCCTCCACAAAGAAATTTGGTTTGATCAACCTGAATTAGCGCGTCAAGAATATTATCAAAAAATATTTGGTGAAAGATATTCGATCAATGAGTTTCGGCCAATTACATCGGAGCCTATGAAACGAATATTCGTTATGGCATACGATTTTATTTCAGGAACGGTGCGTTGCCAATGAGTATAAATGACATTCTTCTGGCCATGAATATATGTCTGTTCAACCAAATTGGATCAAAATGGTTCGATTGCCATCGTCACATTTGCCATCCAATTGTCTCATAGAAGAATAGTCTTTAAATAGGTAGTGATAAATGCAATCTTGAGCCTTGGAAAGCTCTTTGGTAGATTGCTTGGCTAGACAGAGGAAGAACGGCACCAAGCTGCTAGCAGAGGACCAAAAAAGATATAATAGGGAAATACTCTATCACTACCCTATATCCCTTATGGGATTTTGAGGAGGGTGACGTAGCTATATACATGTCTGAGAGTCGCCAGGTATCAGTGGTATCGCAGGAATTCTCGGTCCACAATATGTAGCCAGGCGGTCGAAGACTTTATTCAGGCAATAGTTTTAAGAATAATCAGACTGTATGCTGCAAAAAGTGATTGTGAAGGGTAAATAGGAGGTTAAAAGATGAAGAAATTGGCTGCAATTACGCTTACATCGATGATGCTGTTAATGGCAACAGCGATGGTAGTCGGCGCAGTCGACTCAGTGGATATCAGGGGTGCTGTTGCTGGTACCGTAAATGGCCAGAGCAACCTGGAGGGCGATGCTTTCACCTGGAATCCACAGAACTTCGCCGGCTTTTACTACGACATAAAGAAAGATATCGGCACTGAGACGCTTGTCACATCTATTACTGAGGGCAACAAGCTCAGCGGCGATGCACCATACGGTGTTACTTACACCACTACCGCCCAGGCCAAGGACTACGAGTTCGAGGACTGGGGAAGCTACAACGTGATTGGCTTCCAGGCTGAGAAGTACTTTGCTGGCTACATCTCCAACGAAGATGCTGCAAAGGACATCTTCTTCAAGGAGTCCACCGACGAAAACTCCCTCTCCAGCGAGCAGCTCGAGAAGATCCTCGTTGATGACGACACTGAGATGACCGTAACATCCGGCACACCCCTCAAGTTGAAAGAGGGCTATGAGCTGTCTATCAAGTCCATTGATATAGATGGCAACAAGGTCTACCTCGAGCTCTCCAAGGATGGCTCTATAGTAGACAGCAAGGTCATATCCCCGTCCAAGGACGGCGCGACCATGGCCGACAAGACCTACTACTACAAGAACCCAGTCGTAGGCGATCAGAAGAAGCTGGTGACAATCGGAGCACACTTCAAGAACGCTTTCCGTGGCGCTGACCAGAACCTGGCAACTGTTGACGGTCTCTGGCAGATATCCGATGCCCCAACCGAGGTCAAGGCCGATACCCAGTATGACAAGATGACCATCAGGACTGTTGATGCCACCAACGGCGTCATCACCATGGACAACAAGGACAACGCCATAACTCTCAGCAAGAACAAGGATTCCGCACTTATGGCCGGCGTTAAGATCAAGACCGCCGATAACGACACCCTTAGGTTCTACATATACAAGACCATCACTGAGCCCGGAGAATACCAGATAAGGGGCAAGGTTGCAACCGAGGGCGCTACCTGGGATCCACAGAACTTCGCAGGATTTTACTACGATATCAAGAATGACATCGGCAAAGAGCAGCTCACCACAGTCCTCACTGAGGGCAACAAGCTCAGCGGCGATGCACCATACGGCGTTACTTATACCACCACCGCCCAGGCCAAGGACTATGAGTTCGAGGATTGGGGAAGCTACAACGTGATTGGCTTCCAGGCTGAGAAGTACTTCGCTGGCTACATCTCCAACGAAGATGCTGCAAAGGACATCTTCTTCAAGGAGTCCACCGACGAAAACTCCCTCTCCAGCGAGCAGCTCGAGAAGATCCTCGTTGATGACGACACTGAGATGACCGTAACATCCGGCACACCCCTCAAGTTGGAAGAGGGCTATGAGTTGGCTATCAAGTCCATTGATATAGATGGCAACAAGGTTTACCTCGAGCTCACCAAGGATGGCTCTATGGTAGACAGCAAGGTCATCTCCCCATCCAAGGATCTAGCGACCATGGCCGACAAGACCTACTACTACAAGAACCCAGCCGTGGGCGATCAGAAGAAGCTGGTAACAATCGCAGCTCACTTCAAGAACGCTTTCCGTGGTTCTGACTCAAACCTGGCCACCGTCGACGGTCTCTGGCAGATCTCCGGCGAACCAACCGAGGTCAAGGCAGACACCCAGTACGACAAGATGACCATCAGGTCTGTTGATGCCACCAACGGCGTCATCACCATGGACAACAAGGACAACGCCATAACTCTCAGCAAGAACAAGGATACAGCACTTATGGCTGGCGTTAATATCAAGACCGCAGACAACGATACCCTCAGGTACTACATTTACAAAGCAGTAACTATCGAGGGCGCTGCAGCTGAAGCCGCACCCGCTGTTGAAGCTGCACCCGCTGTCGAGGCCACACCGGCCGCTGAGGCCGTACCCGCTGCCGAAGCCGCACCCGCCGCTGAAGAGGCACCTGCAGTCGAAGAGAACAAGACTGTAGAGGCACCTGCTGCTGAGGCCGCACCCGCCGCTGAGAACAAGACTGCAGAACCCAAGCCACAGCCCGGATTCGAGAGCATTCTCGCAATAACCGGCCTCCTGGCAGTTGCCTTCTTGGTACTTGGCCGCAGAGAGTAAGATCAAATAGCTGGAGTGCTCTCGAGCTCTCCAGAACTATTCTCTTTTTAGTTAGTCTGGATGTTATTTTGTGCTTATAATTATTCATTGGCGCATTAGGTTCACTCTCACCAAAAAAGATATATAGGATATTCTGCGATGCAGAAATTGCAGGATCATCTTTAATGGAATGGAGGGCTTTGAGTCGAATTGGATAAGACTGCATTTCTACGTCTTAAGTTATTGTTTCGAAGATATTTTAATGGATGATCCGGAAGGCAAATTAAAGGAGGACTAACAATAATGAAGCTCGTATCAATAATTCTTGTAGCACTGATGATGCTTTTCACAGCAGCTACAGTTGTAAATGCGGAAGAGTCTGGAGTCAAAGAGGCAGTTGAAACGGATATCAATGTCACCGAACACTCCGCAGAAGAGGCAAAAGAGGATATCGCTGAAGCCGCCAAGACCACTGAGAAGGATATCAATGCCACTGAGCATGCGGCAGAAGAGGTTAAGGAAGAAGTTACAGCAGTTTCTGAGAATGCAACTGTTAAGGCTGAGGAAGTAAAGGAAGATGTCGCCGGAGCAGCCAAGAGCGAAGAGAAAGCTGCTCCCGGATTTGAGGGTATCTTTGCCATAGCCGGCCTTCTGGCAATCGCAAGCCTGGTGCTGAGCAGAAGAGAGTGAAAGGGCGTTCTTGCCCTAAAAGCCATTTTTTCGACCAATAATAAATATTCATATTATGAGTGCCATTAGTCTTTTTGGTGAATTTCATGGTACCAGAGACAATTAGAGAGGCCCAATTCTGGGAAAAGCTGGAAGGCGATATTAAGTGCAGCCTCTGCCATCAGCAATGCCGCATACGGCCTGGCAAGAGAGGAATATGCGGCGTCCGGGAAAACCAAAACGATAAGCTCATGACCCTGGTATATGGAAGTCTGGTAGCGGCTAATTCCGATCCTATTGAGAAGAAGCCCTTCTATCATTTCCTGCCGGGAAGCCTCGCCTATTCCATCGCAACTGTAGGCTGCAACTTCCGCTGCCATCATTGCCAGAACGCAGATATTTCTCAACTGCCTCGAGAAACCGGCAAGATTCCGGGAGAATTCGTAAGCCCAAAGAACGTGGTCGCCAAGGCTTGTGCTCTGGGCTGCCAGTCCATCGCCTACACTTATTCTGAACCCACCATTTTCTTTGAATATGCCTTTGATGTGGCTCTACTGGCTCGCGAAAGAGGCCTGAAGAATGTCTTTGTCAGCAACGGCTACATGGGTGAAGAGGCAGCACAAGAAATCATTCCTCTATTGGACGGTATTAACATTGATCTGAAGGGCGATGATCAATTCTACCGAAAAGTCTGTGGAGCAAAGCTGGAGCCTGTAGAGCACAACATCGAGCTGTTCTGGAAGAAGGGTGTCTGGGTAGAGGTAACAACCCTCATTATT
>JAQTXY010000291.1 GCA_028688535.1 Methanothrix sp.
GTGATGAGCGTATAATTATACTTCTTGCAGCGTATTTCTCTTTTGTTCTGGGCAGCCATAATCCACTTCTAGAAAACAAACCATTCCATACGGGCCGAATGTACTTTTACCAGTAAAAAGTTCTGTCACATTTTTATAGTAATTATTAAAAATAACCTAGAATTTTTTAGGGTTAATTATCTCTGGTAAACCACACATAAACATATATACTTAACGTAAGAATTTAACTGTTCAACTGCCTACGGAAGTGCCATTATTATGACGCAAACGATGAGATTATCCATAGATGATAAAGCCGATTTTGTTTATTATCAATCTAAATTTAATAAAGAAAAGATAGCTGCAATAGAGGATTCAGCTAGGAACGCAGCCCGCAGAATTAATTCGAATGCCGATTTGAATACGGCAAGGGAGCTAATAGGTATTGAAAATGCTGCCAATATAATTGCTGAGAGCCAAAAGGAAGCCTCTTATATTATCGATAAAAGTATTCAAGCTGGCACCAGTAAAATTATTGATAATCAAAATAAAAATACAATAAATATTATCAATAGTCTAGAAGATTTGAGGGCCCTATTTGATGTCAAATTATCGGGAATAATATTCCTCCTTGAAGACCAACGTGACCTAATGAAAGAAATATTAAGAGTACTTCAATTACCCTTAACAACTCAGGCCAAAGAATTAAAAGAAAGGGCTCAAAATGCATTTGGAAAGGGGACTATATCAGACGATGTCGTAGAAAGAGCCAGATGGTTTGATAATGCAATAAGAGATTTTGAAAAATCGAAAGAATATAATCCATATGATTTTACTATTTATTTGGCATTGGGGCATATATTTTTAAATGAAAAGAACGAAGATACCAAAGCTTTAAAAAATTTTAAAGATGCTGCTTTTTATGCTAAAGATTATCCCTATTATAAAAGCACATCTCTTCTGTATGCAGGTATAACTAATTATAAACTTGGCCTTTATTTGGAAGCTTATGATATAACATCCGAAGCAATAAAATTATATCCTAAGTTAAGCGAAGCTTATTACCGTTGTGCTCAATATTGTTCAAAACTTAATAGATATGACGAAGCAATAAATTATCTAAGAACTGCAATTGATGCTGATAGAGGATACAGCTTAAAAACCCTTGCAGAGGAAGACTTTGCACCAATGAGTGATAAATTCAAAGATCTTATGCAAGATTTAACAAGAGAGGAAAAGAGCAAGGCTAATACTGAGATTAAAAATTCTAGTAATTTAATAAATATATTTGATACTATTGGTATACCTAGCAACATTAAAGAAAATTTAAAAGAAGCAATAAACCTTAAGAACGCTGGAACATATCTAAATTATAGAGATGCAAAATATAAAGCAAAGGCATCACAAAAAGCGTTAGTAGATTCATTAATATATACGTTATCTATTCAATTGTCAGATACAGAAGGACAATTTAAAAATTTGCAATCAAAAAATTTAAAATGTGACTTTGAAAGAATTAGCTCCTTACTAAATAAATACAAAAATACGACACTAATATCTTTTCCATTTGCTATATTGGGCAGTGGTTTAATATATAGACTGATTTATGATGATTTTCCGTCCTCCCTAAGCTTCTTCTTGAAGCTATTGGTGGTAAGTCTTCCAACGCCCTTTATTGAGCTATTTACTTTGTTATTTATTCTTTCCCCGATTGCCATACCTATTTTTATATATTCATTGAGTAAATATATTATACTATTGCCGCAATCTGTCTCATATAAAAAAATAGAATCACTTAATGATAAAAAATTAGAATCGCTTAGGAGTACAATAGCTAATGTCAGTCAAAACATAGCGAAAATTAAATCTGAAAAAGAAAAATTGAATATAGAAAATAAAGCAGAAAACTTGAATTTAATTAATTACGAAAAATATCTACGTAAAGCTTATGGTTAAGGGACTATATGTTCAAAAGTGACCTAGAACTGAACGGTGGCCGGGGCCTAGCCGACTCAGGACTATTATCCCTTAAGCCTTGAAAGGATGATTTTTATAAAGCAAAATGTAGAGTGGGTGTGAGGGAGGTAAGGCCATAATCGCTATGTAGTGGCTTATAGCATGATATGAAAATGCCGGTTAAGGCCTGTAAAATGCATCAATGCAATGCGAAAATTGCAGCGTTGCAAAGGCCGGGGGAGCTGCAGGCCTGGCCAGTCATCAAGCCCCATAACTCCGACTTAATTGCCTCTCTCCTCCAAATGGCTGGCGTTCTGGAGAGAATAAGGACGAATCAGGCTATAAGTCTTTCTTCGAGAAAGCGGAGCATGAAATGAAACCGAATGCGGTAGAACCTCATGTAAGATGGATAAGAAGGAGGGAGGAGAAAGTCAATTGGATGTAGGAGGGAAAAATGGCCATCGACTTTCGCCAATACACTATACGTCAATTGCCGAGATAAAAGGCTTTCGCTTCAAGTTTAGAAAAGATCATCTCCACCCCAAAGAAATAACCAAGAAAATGTGATATCAAGTCCCAGGCGGGCCAGCGCCGCTCCACAGCGTCTTTTTAGGAGGAGCCAATCACCGCGAAGTGATGGCCTGACCCTGCCCGAAGCTCGACTTTAATAAGCCGGGCTCGAAGGCAGCATAAGCGCTGGAATTTCACACAGAGTCCGAATTACCGGAACCCTTTTCATGGGGCCTCTTGCTCGCCCTCTCGCCTTCGACTTCTACTTGTGCCGTTTCATGCCCCGACCGTGTATTAGCGTGAGATCCAGCGGATTACTGCGCCTGTTACAGCGCGCAACTTTTTCAGCCCGCCGAAAGTTTCAGCCTCACAGGCCCGTAGCCAAATGCAGTGCCCACGACGGCATGCATCTCCTGTACCAAGGGATTTTTTCAGCCAGCCTTTAGGAGCTGGCGGCATGTTGCTCCATGGTGAAGCAAAGGCCCTTGTCATCAGAGCATCATCAGATACGTTAAGCCCACGGCACGCCCGCCACCCTATTAATGGCATGAAGCGGCAAACTATCTATATAATCGTTATAGATATTTGTAGTTGGCGGTCGAGAGCCGCCAGGACTGGAAAATAGATAGATAGATAATTGAGCCGGACTTGCGTCCGGGCTCAAGCGGTAATCTTGGTCTTGGCGATGTACTTGATCAGCTCTGAGCCGATCCTGGCCTTTCTCTGTATCTGATTGGCCACTTCGTCTGCGGATGCGCCGCCGGCTGCCAGGGCGCGAATCTCCTCAAGTGTGGTGTCTTCCACAGTGAAGTACTCATCCAGGTCTTTTCTGTGGCCCCACACGTCGCCCTCCAGCATATCAATGCCCTGCATGTCCAGGAATACCTGGATGGCATTGGACATGGTCTTGCGGTAGGATGGCGGGACCTGAATCATCCTCAGCCTGGGGCATCTCTGCATCAAGTTAAGGAAATCTACATTGCTGGCCCTGAAGGCCAGGTGAACAGTCTTCTCATTTGGATTCAAATTGGGGATTTCATTTCTGGCGCTGATTACTCTTTGTCTCATTTTTGCACTCCAGACCCTAAGATGCATTCCCTAATTTTAATAGACACTTGCGCGTAATATCATCATTAAAATTCTGGATTTAGCACCGAGCTGGAGCTAGATGGATTAATACCGTCTTCAAACCTGACCTCCCCAATCCATTTCTTTCGAAATGCCCGATACACTTGAAGGAGAAAGTTGATCAAGAC
>JAQTXY010000292.1 GCA_028688535.1 Methanothrix sp.
AAAATGGTGCCATGTGGTTTCAACCGAGAACTTGACCTATTATGCTGCGAGCATCCATCGCGGATCTGAGGCCAACGAGGACATGGGAATATTGCCAGTCTACAGCGGAACAGCAATGCATGACGGCCAAAGTTGCGCGGTCATAATGGAGCAAAACGGAGCTGACGTCTACGAGGGCTTGATCGATATGGTGTACGGCATATCGGACCGCATCCCACCGCAGGACTTTGATAGAGAGGCTTGCCGCATGACCTGCCAGGCACTTTTAAAGAGGCCCAGGCTTCTGGTCTCCTACTTCATAGGAATTGATAAAAGCGTTCACCTAGGCCTGGGCCGGGAAGGGATAAAGAAAGCGGCTTTGCTTATTGACCGCTGCATTGGCGAGATCGTTAGGGTGGCAGATGAAGAGACTCTATTCATCGTCTGTGGAGATCATCCTGTACATGCCGGGCCGCTAAAAAGAACCAGAGGACCTTACTGTGTGGCTATGATCATGGCTTTGGGGAAGAGCGCCCAAATGAGAATCTAGCGGGCTTTCGATAAGTTTAAATGCCCAAAGCAGGTAATGCAAGTCCAATGGATGAAGATCTTTCTGAGGTTTTTCAATTAATTGTCGAAGATGAACGCAAGCGCAGATATCTCAAGGAGGTCGGCGACTGGCTTGTAGAGGAATACTTCGAACTTCGTCAAGCATCTTGAACCATTTATAAATTTCTTGCTTTTCTTTTATTTAAATTTCTGAGCAGGTTGCGCGGCATATTCGCGCGCATTAAATCTCCATTATTTGAGAATTGAGCAGACTTTCTAGCATTTTTTTTCACTAATTACGCATCGGTAGGTTGTTGTGAAATGGTTTCACAGGGGTAAACGGCCCTCCGCGCATAGGCATAGGACTTACTGATGGTTATTATTATGATAGTATTCGCCTGAAAATTCTTTTCACAACATATTATAATGAGTTTTCCCGGTCTTAAGCATATCTTGTGAAATACTATTCTGAATACTATTAGGGCTTTATTTCGAAAAATAGCTTCAAATCATAGTTTTAAGCTATTAACCACATCTACCAACTATCAGAAAGGTTTATATATCTCAAAATCTAGGTAAATAGTGTGCCAGAATGGCCAGACAACCTGTCTGAATACATTGGATAGGGTGGCTAAAGAGGGCTTATTCGTCTGAGGGGATGGATGGACCTTGGCAATATATCAATGCAGTAAGGGAAGCGTACTGTGAAAGCATAACGTCACTGTAAGGGATGGCACGAGGAGTAGCAATGAAGGGGGAAATCGAAGCCTAGAAAGGCATTTTCGAAATCCTGAAAAATGTGCTTCGCAGTAATAGACTTTCTTGCATATGGCACAAGGGGTAGCGAAAGGGAGTTCGTATCGGATACGGACAATACGCCTGTACACAGATTGTTCACTGTCGGAAAGGGACGACAAAATAGCTCAGTTATGGTGCAGACGAAGGAATCCTTGGCCGATAAAATCCTTGTTGCTGGAAAGGGACGGCAATAAGGATGAGAAGGGAACGGCGAAGGCAAAGGATCTGATACGAATTATTGGAGGCCGGGATGTGAATGAAGGGCAATTGTCTACTGCTGTATTTCACAACCGGCCTAAAATTGGGGATGGCACGAGAATTAAAAGAGGGCAAAAATATGAGAGGGCATATTAAATTATTTACGCTGCAGATGAATCTGGATAGGGCCAGAAAATATAAAAATGCTGCTGCATCGGAAGATGTCTGCTTTGGTACCTGCCGAAATGAAGTCTCCTCTTTGCAGCATATTTTCCTCCCATCTTTGAAGATAACATCCGGTAGATGATGAAGGAGGATTTATATGAGGATCCGGATAGAGATAGAAGACAAGGGCCTTAAGTCCTCCCATGAGTTTGAGTCACAAAACATGGATGGAGAGGCCTTAAGAGACAGGATCATTGGCTTTCTGTCAGCTTCCGGTGTCTTTGAGAATAGAGGAGAGAGCATTGCGTCAGCCATGTCTGTTCGTGATTACAGCAGCGGAACGCTCATGGATCGACTGGAAAGCTTCATTCGACATGAGTTTACCAATACCTGGTTCACAACTCAGGAATTAAGAGAGCGATACGAGACCGTAGCTGATGATATAAAGCTCTCCACAGTCTCAACCTATCTATCCCGCATGAATCATGATGGTCTGCTGGATAAAAGAGGAAATAGAAACAACCGGCAGTACAGATTGATGGAGATTGTCGACGAGGGGATGGCATCGCATCATAATTATCAACGCCAAACTAGCTATGAAAAGAAACGAATAGAAAGCAGATGAGAAATAGCCAGACCGGAAAAGAATCTTATGGATCTTTCCCACCACCGATACATTCTTTACCAAAGATTTCCGGTCCGGCTCTTCTGCTCAAGAACAGCAACATCTTGTATGTTTCATGTTGCAGCATTTAGGCGAGCTTGAGTTAGATTGATGGCGTACCGGGCGAATGAATTATTCTCATCCATCTCTAAGACATCTCTAAAAGCCCTAAGAGCTTCTTGGTAATTATTCTTTGCCACCAATGTCAGACCCTGGCGATACTTGGCATCGATATTTTGCGGCTGCAACAATGCAGCGTTCTGAAAGCTCTGCAAAGCTTCATCATACTTTCCTGTCTGATTTTGCGCTATTCCCAGTCTCATCCAGGCGTCTGCGTCCTGAGGATTAAGTCGGGTCGCATTGTGCAAAGCATCAACCGATTGACTGTAGCGGCCCAAAGAGTAGTACACCTGGCCCAAATTATACCATACCACTTCATGAGATGAATCTGCTATACATGCTTTTTCCAGGCTTACGGCTGCCTCATCATACCGGCCAATAGAGGCCTGCATACTTCCCAGATTAGACCAGGCAGCATAGTCTCCCGGATTTGCGGATACAATCTCCTGGAAGCATTTTATGGCCGCAGAGATGTTGCCTAGGGCTGCCAACGCTAGGCCCTTGCCCTGCAATGCATCAACATCAGATGGATTAAAGCTCAGGGATCTATCGAAGAGTGGCAGAGATTTGTTGTATTCTTTTTGGGCAGCGAGAGAATTGCCCTGTCCCCAATAGCCATGCCCGCTGGGACTTAACTCCGTAGCCTGCTCATAATAGTAAAGAGCATCACTGTAGCTCTCTCTTTCATAGAGCATGTCACCCATTCCCAGGAGGGCCGCTATGTTTTTCGGCTCAATGGCAAGAGCCCTCTCATAGCTTTGCCTGGCGAGATCATAATCCTTGCCGCAGAGATGAGTGTTGCCTTGTCCAGCCCTGGCAGCCGCATTATCATCATCTCGCGATATGACCTGATCATAGAGTTGTTTTGCTGATTCGCAGTCATCCAATGAATAATGAATCTCGGCAGCTCCCAGCAATGCTCGAATATTCTGCCGGTCGATTTGCAGAGCTTTCTCATACAAGGGCAGCGCCCTATCAAAGAGGCCATTTTGCCGGAATGAATCTGCTTTGCCTAGCATTGCCCGCATATTGTCAGGCTGCAAAGCTAGGACCCGGCCAAAGGCAATCATTGCACCAGAGAGATCGTTTTGCTCCAGAAGCATATCGCCCTTGATCAGCAATGCTGCAATATTATCCGGGTCCAGGAGGAGTGCCTGGTCATAGCAGCTTAGAGCCTGCTCTTTATCTCCTTGAAAAGAGAGTGCCTCTCCTTTCCCCAGCAGAG
>JAQTXY010000293.1 GCA_028688535.1 Methanothrix sp.
TGTTCAGTCATACCAAAACCTATCCACTTCTCTTCTCTGCTTTCCATGGCTACCATCCTGACCTGACAATAACTGCCACTAAGCCTATTCCAATACCTGCGCCCAGGGCAAGAAATCCCTCAACCAGGAATGCTTTTGCATAGCCAAGCCCACTTTTAACCAGGCTCTCAATGGAGCTGATTGGGAAGGACTCAAGCGCTTCCAACTTGCCCAGGCATGTGGGAACCACTTCAATATTCAAATTCAAATACTCACTCAATGTTCTTCTTCCAATTTGTTCTATCATTTCTTTGATTCTCGATATGGTTTTTCAAAATTCGATACTGATGCACAGCAATATGATACGTGACCCCCAATCCAATTTATCACCGGATTGGGTCTACAGGCCGAGATGCTTCATAGATGCATCTAAGGATACATCATTGCCGTGCTCCGGACAAAGAATAGATTTAATGAGCCTCGACATAACTGTTTAGGTTTTAGCCCATCTTATTTAAATTTAACTGACGCGAAAGCTATAACTGTCATCCATCTGAAAATGGCATCGTGGACTGGTTCTTCCTCTCTCTAGTGGGCGCGTCTGCTCTGGCAGTCACCGGGGTCATCGATAAGTTTATCCTCAGCAAGTACGTGCGAAATCCCCTCGCCTACCTAGCAGCGCTGGTAGTCATGCAACAGATGCTTATCGCAGTCATCCCGCTTTATCTGGGATGGGGTTTTGTCTACCCTCAGACCTTTTACGCCATGGCGGCAGGCGGCATTCAGGTGGTCCTTTGGTCGGCCTACCTGCTGGCCCTTCATGTGGAGGAGACGAGCAGAGTGGCAGCCATGGTATTCGTCTTTCCCGTCTTCGTCTTCCTGGGCGCGTTTCTCTTTTTAGGAGAGACACTTGCCGCTAAGGATTATGCAGGAGGCGCTCTGCTGGTCGGCAGCGCCTTATTGATCTCCTACCGGCCTGCAGAGCGCGGCGGTCCGGCTATCATCTCTCCTGCTCTCAAGTACATGGCAGTATTCTGGATATTTTCGGCAGTCTATGCTCTGGCTGCCAAGTACCTGCTCGCCTTCATGAATGAATGGCATTTGATTCTCTGGTCATCTCTGGGCAGTCTGCTGGCAGTGCTCCCGCTTCTCTACCGCCAGCCGGTGCGCGGGGAGTTTGCCGCATATTTCCGTCGCGGTCCCTTTCTGCTCACTGCTCTCCTGGCCGACGAGGTCTTCGACTTTCTGGGAAGAGGTGCCTTCATCTTCGCCTATGCCGTAGGCTCGGTAGCCCTGGTCTCCAGCGTGGCCGCTCTTCAGCCCTTTATAACTCTTATCTACGTCGTTCTCCTGGGACTGTTTGTTCCAGGAATCCTGCAAGAAGAGCTGGACAGGAAGACAATGGCTCTCAAGACAGTCGCCATTTTCTTGATTATAGTAGGAGTGTATCTCGTCTCTTGATGCCATCACATTCGCTCCACGCACGGCTTGCTCTCATATCAGTTGAGTC
Source organism: Methanothrix sp. (assembly GCA_028688535.1). Lineage (GTDB taxonomy): Archaea > Halobacteriota > Methanosarcinia > Methanotrichales > Methanotrichaceae > Methanothrix. The sequence goes on from JAQTXY010000293.1 coordinate 1,490, forward strand.
ACCTACACTCTATCATGGAAATTGAACTCCACCCGGCGGTCTCTCTGCTACCCGAAACATTCAATGTCCTGGTATCTCCGGTTGAGATGCTGGTCGGTGCCCTGAACAGCCATCTGGAATTGCAGCGCTACAAGATCCTCTTCGTCTGTGGCAACTACTCACGCATCCTCAGCCGACTGGATCGCCGATTCACGGAATTGGAGGTGCGCCGGGCCTTCACATCCTTCCAGTTGATGACCATCTTGGAGGAAAACCACCACAGTTTCTTGATCATCGAGCATGATCCTACTCACTATGAGGATGCTAAAGAGATGGTTGAATATCTGGCACAGGCAATGAGGCAAACCTCCAGAGAGGCGACCATACTGCTCTGCTCGCCAGCTCTGGACACTCATCTGGAGAAGATGGCCGAACTGGCTGATCGAGTATTCTGCTTCTACGAAATGCCGAAAGCTCCCGCAAAAGGCAGAGCGAAGGCTGAGATGAAGATTCCCGGATCACAGGCCACATTAGAGGTGTTCTCATGAGATTTTGGAGACGAAAAGCAAACGCTATTCAGCCCCAGCGGATCAGCACAAAGCAACTGGAACTTGAAACCGCCAAAGAGATGTTGGCCGAGATATTTCATGCCAGGCCAGAGGATGTGGAAGACATGATTCAAGGCAGGCTGATGCAGCGAAGTTGCCGCCAGGAGTACGAGGAAGAAAGGCTGTGGCCTGCTAGCTTTTGTCTAGGAGAGAGTTAGATATGGGAAGTTGCTTCGAGAGCTTAGAGAAGGGGCATGAAGTATGTCTAGGCCAGATGGATTCGAAAAAAGAGGACTTAGGTTTGCGGGCAAAATGGCGAAGATGGATAAGAAGCCATCCAGCTAAAGCTTTCTATGACTTGGACGATCTCATTAGAGGCGACAGTGTTGATTGATAGCTTCAGCTACAACAGGCTTCAGTATCCATAGAAGCTCCTTATCTTTCTTGAAATCAACAAGGACATTGACCTTGAATTCTGGAAGAGGATTCCAACCTAGTTTTTCCCCAACTAATCCACCCAATATTCCATAGTGGAGATTGGCTGCATTATAATTGTCATAGCCCACAGCTTTGGCCATCATTGTAGCTGTTAAAGTCTGATTGGGCGCACGATAATTGGCAAGCAACATTTGTTTGTGGTGCGGAGCTATCAGGTGATTACGGAAGACTGATGCATACTCGTTAGCACTAAAATCGTTCTTTGTATCTGAGCTGAGTTGGGCCAGCTACACTCAATACTCAGGTGGTCAACACCGGACCACAATGTCCTTCCAGCGAGTTGCCGAGTCTGAGATACTTTCCAAAGAATTTCAACTTTCTAAATTTAGGGTAATTATTTATCATATTAACCTAATTACTTAAGTTCAGTTGCCCAAAACAAAGGTTTTTTTAGAAAATTGAAGAGGAGGAAGAAATATGGCAAGAAAAGCCGTAATGGTGGAGCAATCTGAAGGCCCGGTCTCGTCATTGCCGGATTTGAGCAACCTGACAAACTGCACTAAAGAAGCCCTGAATGCGATCAGAGACAAAGATCGCGGCCCGGATGATCCAACGAAATTCAATGAACTATTAGATAGAATAGCAGAAGCAGAACAGGAATTACCTCCTGTCTATCGCGAGAATGTCTCCCAGCCATTTGTGCAGAAACTGGAATGGTACGGCAATAGCACATTTAAGTATATCTTGAACCGTGATAAGGCGCGCGAAGGGAGGGCAGGCCTGATTATGGATATCGCTCATGCCATCCTTCAGAACGGCGAGGGATATTTGATGAGGGAGTTGGATGCCTTCCAGGAGGTCATTAGCGACCTTTATGACGGCTTTTTATCCAATGAGGATCGTCATGATGTAAAGTTTCCCGACCTCAGTGTCATCGCTCCGCTGGTCAAATGGGGCAGGCCCAATTTTGGACCATACACATGGACGGCCGATGACACCATCAATATGAATGTTCAAACTGCTATCGTCAGTATGCCGCCCACTAATGCCAGCAAAGGCCTTCTGGCCTGGGGGGCGCTGGGCCATGAGACCGCAGGTCATGATATACTGCATGCTGATGATGGCTTGCATGACGAACTGAAGGCCGCCGTGAGAGAAGCGCTTCTCAAAGAGCAGATCAATCCCATATTGCCAGATCAATGGGCCGATCGTTTGGACGAATCCGCTTCCGATGT
>JAQTXY010000009.1 GCA_028688535.1 Methanothrix sp.
TGGTATGCTCCGGCCCTAGCGCCTTCTCGTCGATTGCGAGCGCCCTCTCGAAGCATCTTTTTGCGCCCTCGAGGTCGCCCTGATCTTTCAGCACCGATCCGAGGTTGTTGACTCTTATGGCCACGCTGGTATGCTCCGTCCCGAGCGTCTTCTCGCCGATGGCAAGCGCCCTCTCTAGCACAGCCCTGGCTGACGAAAGCTCCATTCGATTATTCAGATATCTGCCGAGGTTATTCAGGGGATTTGCCGTTTCTTGTGGTGAGAGTTCCAGCTTTTCTGCATGCTCCGCTGCATAAAATGCGTGAGAGGAAAGCTTTGAGCACTTCTCCCAGGTATCCTGGTCTAATTGACTGAAAGAGAATGCTTCGTTCACCAGCTTCAATGCAGATTCTGCCCATATCTTCTGTCTTTCATTGCTCAATTTATCCTGAACAACCGCCTGCACCAGCCTGTGGACAGAGATCTGACTATCAGCCACATTGATCAGCGAATACTTTTTTGAAACTGCAATGCATTCATCGAATTCGCCGGTATCCTGCACGCAGGAGGCCAGAGCCGCCGCCAGGTGTTTTGCTCCGTCTTCCAACATCGCCCTCGGAATCGCATCAGGTGCCATAAATGCACAGAGATTTAGAAGATCTCCTGCGACTGGTCGCTCTTTTTGTACTGCTTGAAAAGAGATCTCCCAGGTGGTGGCTACCGTATCAGGATAATTCAAGGGTTTGCCGTGCTTTAGCAACTTCTTCCTATCTTTCTTAAATCGGTCTAGATAGTCTGGGAATGAGATCCCGGTCTCCTTGATGTAAGCCCCGGCCTGCTCCAAAGCCAGGGGCAAATCCCCCAGCACTCTGGCGAGATTCGTCGCCCCTTTTCTATCATTCTGCCCGGTTCTCTTGAGAAGGAACTCGACTGATTCATCTTGCTTTTCATCTCTCTGAAAGACGCCCACCTCCAGAGTTTTGGCCATCCCGTCCCAGACAGATAATCGGGAGGTAATTATTGCCTGAACACTGCCCGCTACGGGGAGATATCTCATCAAATCGTCCGGCTTTTGGGCATTGTCAAATACGAGCAGCCAGTTGGAGCTGCCTTCGTTTTCCAGCCAGCGCTTCACAGATTTTACTGTCTGCTCGGTATCCCTCAAGTTCCATCCGGGCAGCTTGAGGTCCTCGGCAATTCCAACATAGTCATCAAGAAGCGTTGATGGCTCTTCAGAGCGCAGCCACCAGACGTACTTGAAATTGTTTTCAGGTCTATGGGCATGCTGCAATACGATCTGTGTTTTGCCCATGCCACCGTTGCCGACCAGGGCGAAGATCTTGGGGCTGGAGGCGGCTTGAATGAGGGATTGATGAAGCTCATCCAGAAATTTCTCGCGACCTGTGAAGTTTGGATTGGGGTGATATGGGACTCTAATAAGCTTTTCAGGAATTTCTGACGCGCTATCTGAATGATTGTTATTATTATGATTATCAGGCTTGTTTTCGGAGTTTTTTTTTGGTTTAAGCCAATTTATTATTCTAGATCCATATCGGATAATACATAAAAATAGTCCGCCCAATATGGCAAGACTCTGCAAAACTGCAGAATTCTCGTTTAGGATTCGGTAAAAGTCATTATAAATGCCTTGAAACGACTCACAGATAGCATCTAAATCGGGGCCAATGTTACTATTATTGGCAAATGACGGCATAAGTAGGACTAAAAAATAGAGCAAAAGAGCAAGAAATATCCTCAAACGCCATCCATCTACCATCGCACAGATCTCTTCATTCAATACACAAAAAGATTTGCTTCCAGTGGGCTCAATAAAATCTAAAAATTAAACAGCGACCTCCGCCGTCTGCCCTATCGAAAAGAAAAATAGATATGAATCTATTGCTATCTGAATCATCACTCAGGAAATAGCCGCTTGAGCCGATCGAAAATCTCGTCATGCCTTTCTTTGGTTATGACCCAGGCAATTTTGCCGTGGATGTCTGTAGCTCCCCCATACGGCATCTGGTTCTTGCTTGGATCGTAATATTGCCCTACTACATCTTCTTCCGTTTCCATCTTGACATCCTGTTGGGATTTATCGATCTCTAAAAGTCAAAAAGCGACTTCTGCCTCTTTCCCGTCGCCGCTGGGGTCTTCTTCTCAGCCTTCCCCTCGCTCTCCGCCTTCTTCGGCCTTCCCCTCTTGCGGCCCTCGGGCTTGGCCGCGCTCCCCGGCTGGCTTTCGGGAGCCGCCGCAGGCTCCTCCGGCTGGGGCCCGACCGCCGGTGCAGCCTCCACCCTAAGTGGCTCCGCCTCCACCGCGCTTGCCTTCGCAGCTTTGACTATTACTTCCTCAGTCACGCCCGCGCCCACCGGCACAGCGCTCGCATCCGCCTGCGCTGCCTGCGTCTGCCCCGACACAGCTCTCGTCAGCGGTGTGCCCCCCAGCGGCTGCTGCGCCGTGCCTGTGCCGTGCCAGGAGAGTTCAATCTCCTGAAACTCCTCAGCCGCCCGCATCTTCATGGCCTCCTCGAAGATGTTCTGCACCTTCTTGGTGGAGGTGGTGCTGCCCAGCAGAAGCGCTATCTCATCAGCATCCAATTCCAGCTCTGCAGCCAGGGGTACGGCCTTCTTCTTGTCGGCTAAAAGATGCCCCACAAAATCCATCAGCTCCGCCCGAACGAATGCTGCAGAAACATGGCAATGGCGGCCTATTTTCTTGGCAGCCGAGTCACGAATGTTGCGGGCCTTCTTGGTCTGGCCCATGCGCCTCCAGCGGCTGGGAGGCCGGAAAGCCACGTAGCCGTGCCGGGCTGCAGCTTTTGCGGCCTGCACCCCGCCCGTCATGAGAAAGCCGGCATAGCGCCACAGTCCATAGTTCTGCCGAACACGCACCCGGCCCAAGAAGACATCCGCCCGCGCCAGCCGCTCATAACCCTGCCAGAGATCTTCGCCCTTGTAGGCGAGCGGCAGGTTCTCGTCCACCCAGTTGATGAGATCTTCCGGGCTCTCATCCAGATCGTAAGAGGCCTGCAGGGCTTCCTGGGCACTATTGCCTTTGAAGATGACCTCCAGTACCTTGAAGATGGACGACTTGACATCCCGCTCAGCCGTGGCCACATCCTCCAGTGCGAGTGAGGTCTGGCCCTGGGCGGCGGCCTGCAGATCATTCACCCCGGAGCGCATGTCTCCTCCGGCCCGCTCGGCAATCATCATCAGGGCATTAGCATCGCATTCCACACCCTCCGCCCGGCAGATCTCCCGCAGAGCCTGGGCGATGGTGGTGGAGCGCACGGAGCGGAACTGTATGCCCTTGGCCGCATCCCGCAAGGGCTTTTCCATATCATAATACTCATTGGCGATGAGAAGAACAGGCTGGCGGGTATCCTTGACCAGACGCAGCATGGCCGACGCTCCCCCCCGGTCGGCAGTGCCGTGCAAATTGTCCGCCTCATCTAAAATAACCAGCCGCGGCTTGCCTGAGAATGTCATGGAGCGCGAAGCAGGTCCGGCAATCTTCTGGATCATGCCTGCCGTGCGGGCATCTGAGGCATTCATCTCAATGTAGTCCCAGTCAAATTCGCGCGCCAGAGCCAGAGCCGCCGAGGTCTTGCCCGTTCCCGCCGGTCCGTAGAGGATGACGGCACCCGTGATGGGCGAGCCCCTCTCCCAGGATGCCGCCCAGGCGCGCAAATCCTCTATGGCCTTGCCGTTTCCTAAAACCTGTTTGAGCGTATCCGGCCGGTACTTCTCAGTCCACTTCACCGCAGGGGGCATTTTGCCTCAGAACTACCAGACGCCTTCCCTGCCGGTCATCTCCTCAATCTCAATCTCCCAGATGGTCATGGGCATCCTCTCCAACTCCTCGCGGGAGAACTTCTTGCCGCCATGCCCGCCCTGGCCCTTCTGGGTGAAGGCGTCAAACATCTTCTGTTTGGCCTCAACGCTATCCGACAGACGGCTGATGCCCGAGACTACGACGCTGCACCATCTCTCCTTTTCTAAAACATCAATCTGAAAACAGACTCGGGGATTATCTGTGACATACTCCACCTTCTTTCCATTGCCCCGAGAGTGAAGGTAGATCTTGCCGTCTTGATAGACATAGGACATGGGAACGACATAAGGCCGATCGTCTTTAGACAGCCCCAGCCGGCCGTATCTGACTGCAGAAAGAAGACTCGTGCACTCATCTCTAGATAGATCCCTGGGCTTCATAGCGGCAAAATTAGTCTCTCATGCATTTTTAGTTTTTGCCTTCTGAGTGTGCTCTTCATGACCGGCCTGAAAAGAAAGCGCCCGCAATTAGCAGGATCATGCCTAAAGCAATCATGGGCACGCCCGGAAAGGCCGTCTCTACCTGGAACTTGGTAGCCCCTGCCTCTGCGCCGATCAGCTTGAAGCTCTCGCTTTGCATCTCTCCGCCCTGACTCTCCATCACCTGCACCCCCACCAGAGCGATTCCGGTGAGAATTACCAGCACCCCCATTGCCGCAGCTAAATTCACGTTAACCATTGTAGATCCCCTTCTCAGTAAAATATTTAGCGCTATAGATATAATGCTTTGCCTACTATTATGCCAAAAAGGTTTTACCCTGGCAGCGTCTTTCAACAGGGAATGTTCAACAAGATCCTGATCGCCAACCGGGGAGAGATTGCCATCCGGGTGATGCGCGCCTGCCGGGAACTGGGCATCTCGACAGTGGCCGTCTACTCCGCAGCTGACAAGAACGCCCTTTTCGCCAAATACGCAGACGAAGCAGTATTCATCGGGCCGGCCCCCTCCCGCCAGAGTTACTTGAGGATAGACAATATCATCAAAGCAGCGCTTGATACCGGTGCTCAGGCCATCCATCCCGGCTATGGCTTTCTTTCTGAGAATACAAACTTCGCTGCTGCGTGCGTTGAGAACGGCATCGTCTTCATAGGCCCACCGTCCTCTTCTATCGATGCCATGGGCTCCAAGATCACCGCCCGACAGACCATGAAAGAAGCGGGTGTACCAATTGTGCCCGGCATCGAGGAGGGCATCAGCGATCCTGATGTTGCCGTCGATATCGCAGAAAACATAGGCTTCCCTATTATCCTCAAGCCGGCAGCGGGCGGCGGTGGAATTGGCATGAAGATTGTGCAGAGTCGTGAGGAGCTCTTGCCCGCCTTAACCTCATCCCAATCAGTGGCCCGAAGCGCATTTGGTGATGACACCATTTATATCGAAAAATACCTGACTGAACCCAGACACATCGAGTTTCAGGTCCTGGCCGACAATTATGGAAAGACCATATATGTCTCAGACCGGGAGTGCTCCATCCAGCGCCGCCATCAAAAGCTGATCGAGGAGTCTCCTTCGCCTGTTATGACTGAGGAATTGCGCGAGAGGATGGGCTCCATCGCCGTTAAGGCTGCCAAAGCTATCGGCTATTCCAGTGCCGGCACAGTGGAGTTCATGTACTCGCGCGGCGACTTCTACTTCCTGGAGATGAATACCCGCCTGCAGGTAGAGCATCCCATCACTGAGATGGTAACCGGCGTGGACTTGGCCAAAGAGCAAATAAGGGTTGCAGCGGGCTATCCCCTCGGCTATGATCAGTGCGATATGAAGATCAGAGGCTGGGCGATCGAATGCCGCATAAATGCAGAGGACCCGCTAAATGATTTCGCTCCATGCCCAGGAAAGATCAAGCGATACCGCAGTCCGGGCGGTCCGGGCATAAGAGTGGATAGTGGAGTTTATACCGGCTACGTCATCCCGCCCTATTACGACTCTCTGATCTCCAAACTGGTGGCCCATGGCAAAGACCGCAAAGAGGCCATCGCCAGAATGGAGCGCGCTCTTTATGAGTACATCATTGTGGGAGTTAAGACCAATCTAATATTCCACAAAGCGGTTCTGCGAAATAAGAGATTTCGCAGTGGCGATATAAACACTCATTTCATCAAGGATGAGAATATCGTTGAGGCGGTTAAAGTCGTGGCCGTAGAGGATTATGAAAAGGGCATGTCTCTGGCTTCGGCTCTAGGTGCGGACAACCGGCAGATTGCGGCCGTAGCCGCCGCCGTGGGATCCTACCTCAGCCAGAATCGTTCCGAGGAGAAGAGCTGAAGGTGGCAGCTCACGATATCCTCTCATTCTTGATCTCTGGAGAGTGGGTATCCGGTGAGGAGATGGCCAAGAAGCTTGCCATCTCCCGTGCCGCAGTCTGGAAGCAGGTTCAGATTCTTCGCCAGAGGGGATACGAGATCTCCTCCTCTACTGGGAAGGGCTATCGATTGACCAAAAAAATCGATCTTTTAGATGCAGATCGCATCTCCCGCAGCCTTAAGACAAGGTGGCTGGGAAAAGATATGCGCATCTATGACAAGGTTAGCTCCACCAATGCGGCTGCCCTCGCTCTGGTCAGCAGCTATCCCAATGGCACTGTCATCCTGGCCGAGACCCAGACAGATGGCAGGGGAAGACTCTCTCGACCCTGGGCATCGCCTCCCGGCGGAATCTGGATGAGTCTCGTCTTGAAGCCGATTATGCCGCTCAATCATGTCTGCCAGATAAACATGGCTGTAAGTGTGGCACTCTGCAGGGCTCTCTTCTCTCTCTATGGCCTGAATGCCGGCATCAAGTGGCCCAACGACCTTTTGATCCGGGATCTAAAGATTTGCGGCATACTTATGGAGGTGGGCGCACAGGTAGACCGGCTGGATCATGCCGTGGTGGGACTGGGCCTCAATGCCAATAATGACCTATCCCAATTTCCCGCTGAATGGAGATCAACCTCTCTGGCGGTAGAGCTAGGCCACGACATCGACCGGTGCGATCTTATCTGTAGAATTCTTGAGGAGATAGAAGTGGCATATGAAAATATGGGAAGCAATGAGATCTTAAAAGAATGGCGCAGCCGTTCGCTCACCCTGAATCGTCAGGTGCGCATTACCTCTGCGGCTGGCGATCTGGTAGGCCAAGCCGTGGACCTGGCAGAGGACGGTGCTCTTATCCTTCAAATCGGAGAACAGCAAAAAAGGGTACTGGCAGGAGACTGTATTCATCTGCGAGCCACTCCAGCTGGGGCGACTGTGGAGGGAAGATGAGACCGAGAAAGGTGCGTGGCATTGCCAGGGATACGCTGCGATTCATCTTAGAGGCATCCCGCTCCTCTCTGCCCGTGGAGTTCGCGGGGCTGCTTCAGGTTGATGAGGAGATCATCACCGAGGTTCTCATACTGCCCGGCACGGAAAGCTCCCGGATGAGCGCTCTGGTTCGGCTTTACATGCTGCCTAACATGGCAGTGGCAGGCTCAGTGCATAGCCATCCTTCCGGAGACCTCAGGCCTTCTGAGCAGGACCTCATCTTTTTCTCACGTACTGGTGACTTCAACATCATCGTCGGCCCGCCTTTTGACGAGCAGAGTTTTGCTTGCTACGATGGTGCGGGAAGGCGGCGCGATCTGGCAATTTTAGATGTTGAGTTTAAGGATAGTGGCTTTGATGAGGACTTTGAAGATGAATTTGATGATCAATTTGGAGAGGACCGGCTTTGACCTTGGTAGTGGCCACCGGCACCTTTGACCTTCTTCATCCCGGTCATGTCCTCTACCTGGAGCGCTCGCGAACTTTGGGCGACGAACTGGTGGTTATTGTCGCCAGGGACGTGAATGTGCGCCACAAGCCCAAACCCATACTGCCTGAGCAGCAGAGGCTGAGGATGATATCATCCCTCAAGGTCGTGGACAGAGCTGTATTGGGCGAGGAGACGGATATCTTCCGCACGATAGAGCAGCTCAAACCGGATATAATCACACTGGGCTATGATCAGCATTTTGATAAAGCAGCTTTGCAGACTGAGCTGTTTCGTCGTGGCCTTCATCCCAGAATTGTGCGCATTGAGGAGCATGAGCCCTGCCCTCTTTGCAGCTCCAGTCGTATTGTAACCAAGATCCTGGAACGTTTTCGGGGGCGGCGAATCTGATCCCTGGGTGATGCCGTCAAGTACTTATACAGTTCTCTCGTTAGCGGGCCTGATGGCCAGAGTTGCAGTAGGAGGAACTTTCGATCCCATTCATGATGGGCATATCTCCTTGCTGAGGCGTGCCTATGAGCTGGGAGGAGATGGCGAGGTAGTAATTGGTCTTACCTCTGACGAGATGGCCAGAGAGAGCCGAACCCGCTTCGTGAGCGATTTTGAGGTACGGGCAAAGAATTTGCGGGCGGTCGTAAAGAGGTGCTTTGGCATCGAGCATGCAAACATCATAAAGATCGATGATCAGTGTGGCTCATCCATTTATGATGATTTTGATTTTATTGTTGTCTCTCCGGAGACCCTGCCCATGGCTGAGAAGATCAATCGGCTGAGGGCAAAGAAGAACATGAAGGGTCTCCAGATATCTGTGGTTGAGTATCAGCTGGCTCAGGATCTTGTGCGCATCAGCTCCACCCGGATCTATGAAGGAAAGATTGACAAGCATGGCAAGGTTCTGAATGGCTGATTATTGAATGGTTTTGCATTGAACTGATTGTCTATTCTATTGCAATAAAAATTCGAGAGTATTCTTCATTCATTAGTCATGTTTTTTACAGCTACTACTTGTGGTTCTGAATCTATTCGACCTGTACCATAGTAAAGTTTATTTAGATGTCTTTAAACCTGCATAATTGTATTGTATTAAGGTGTGATGTACTATGCCAAATACAGATGACTATTTCGGGCCTAAAGCGGTCAACGACCACTTCATGAAGATAACAACACTAAAACATCCCTCTCGTGATGAAGCCCATCCGGAAGATGGCAATGAAGATGAAGTGCGGGAATATGTGGCTGAATGCGCCAACAAAATTGATAATATCGAGAAGCCCATTTTTTACGAACCTGATGCAACGGATGCCGGTAAGCGGGTTATCGTCGTTCGTAGGCCGGGATCTGGGAAATATTCCGATGCTCCATACATCACCCTTCAGGCGCACATGGATATGGTATGTTTCCCCAAGAATGATATATTCCCCTTAAAGGTTTTTGACTACGATATCAACGGCGAGAAATGGATAAAGGCTGGAGAAAAGGATAGCATCAGCGATCCAAAGAAGGGCACGACTCTAGGGGCGGACGATGGCATCGGCGTGGCAACAGCCCTGGCACTCCTGGAGGATGAAACGCTAAAAGAGTACCCTCTGGAGTGCTTCTTTACCGTCCAGGAAGAAAATGACATGGGTGGAGCTGAGCACTTCGATAAGAATCTTCTCAAAGGCCGGAAATATATCAATCTTGATGCTGAGAATGAAGCGACTATATTCTATGGGTGCGCAGGCGGCTGTGATGTCTCATTCGAAGGAACCGTTGAGCGGTCGGATATGGAGGATGATTTTGTCGCTCTGAAGGTCTCGATTTCGGGCCTTCGTGGCGGGCATTCGGGCGTCAACATCAACAATGGTAGGCTCAATGCCATTAAAGGTATAACTGAAATCCTCATCAATCTCAATGAGAGAATCACTAACCGAGATGTTGGAGAGATCTCTGGTTATGACATGCGCCTTATTTCGATGCAAAGAGATGAGCAGATTAAGATGAATTCCATCCCCAGCAGCGCTAGCGCGGTGGTTGCCATCTCGATGGATAAAAAGGAGAGTTTTGAGAATAATTTTGCTGCTCAATGCAATGCATTAAAAGCACTTTATCAGCCAGAGGAGGATAAATTCAGCTGGCAGGTCAGCTGGCTGGGAGATGTGCAGGAAAAGCCACTGAGCAAGATCTCGACTGATGCGCTTCTTTGCCTGCTGTGCCGGATACCTCATGGCGTCATCCGAATGATACCGCAAAAGGATAACGTCAACTTGGTCGAGACATCGAGCAACCTGGCTGGAATTGAGATCGGCAATGACACTGTTGCCATCAAAGGGTCAAACCGCAGCGCCAATGATGCTAATATGAAGGCTCTCAAGAATGTCCAAATAAACATAGGCAATTTCTTCGATTATTCAGTGAAATATACCGATGGATACCCATCCTGGCAGCCGAACGAAAAATCCGAGCTGCTTGCAATAGCCAAAGATGTTTACAGGAGCAAATATCCTGAATATAGCGCCACTGTGATTCATGCCGGTCTGGAATGCAGCCAGGTGGTTGCCAAGTACGGCAGCGACATAGATTGCATCTCCATCGGTCCCACCATAGTCGATCCCCACTCGGGTGGCGAACGTCTCAAGGCATCAACTGTGGAACAATTCTATGATGCTGTGACGCAAATAATTCAAAGAATTTTCGAAAAGGAGTAGAGTAGCCTAGGGAAATAGCAGAGGTGTGAGGTCCAACTCAGGCGAAGGACGTAGCAAGCCATGAAAATCCATTGCTCACTGAGAGTTGAGGTGGCAGCGGCGGCCAAGGAAAAAGCCAAGTTGGCAAGGCTTTAGCCCTCGATTCAAATCGTCTACTTTGGTCATGGGCTCATAGCCTGTTTACCATCCCCGGCGTGTAGCCACAAAGCCGCGCCGGGATTGCTTTCCTACATAATGGGGTGCTGCATGGCGGAAACCATTGCCTTGGCCGTGGAAAAAGGCATAGAAGAGCAAATGAGTGTTCAAGAAAAGATAGAGTAAAGCGAGAGCCCTTGCGAGGCTCTCTCCGTTTCTGTAAATCAACGCCCGGACCGGGATTCGAACCCGGGTCGAAAGCTCGACAGGCTTTCATGATGGGCCACTACACCATCCGGACAGTTTTCAGATCCCGCCTCCCAGATTCGAACCGGGGACATCGCGGTGACTGCGCGTAGCACCTCTACGGTGCGAGACATACTACAGCCGCGCACTCTACCAGGCTGAGTTAAGGCGGGCCTCTCGCTACCAGGTTATTCCTTGTACTTAAGCCCTTCGAGCCTAACATCCGCAAGACGTATTTTTGCCGGGGAGGGAGGATGGCAAAATATAATTATGGGATGCGATTTTGCCAGTGTTTTATGCTCATAGGAATTATGTCCGATGCCCATGATAGTATTCAGGGCGTCAAGGATGCTCTGCGGGTTTTTTCTCAAAAGAAAGTGGATCTGGTGCTCTTTGCCGGTGACATGATCGGCTCGGGCAACTGCTACACCTTCGAAGGCTTTGGCATTCCCCTCAAGATGGTCTACGGAAACAACGATGGCGATCGCGTCGGCCTGGCTCGCGAGTTCGCCCGCGTGGGCGGCGAGTACCTGGGCGACTTTGGGGAGATCAAGGCGGATGGTTTGAAGATCGCCCTCATGCACGGCACCGAGGAGCCGCTCGTAAAGGCCGTAGTAGCCTCTCAGCTCTACGATGTCGTGGTCCGCGGGCATAACCATCGTTTTGAAGTAACAAGGCAAGGGAAGACACTCCTGGTCAATCCCGGAGAGATCTGGGGTCACTTCACCGGCCTCTCTAGCATTGCCATATTGGATACCGCCCGCCTGACTGTGGAGATGATCGAACTGGGTCGCTTCAAGACCTTCCGCGAGATCATCAAAGGATGAGTTCGATGACGTCCGGTGCCTTCGTTTTGCCTCTGGGCTGCAGTCTTCTGGTAGAACAGCAGGGAGAGATGGTAACGAGGATCTACTTTTCCCAGGAATTGCCCTCCGAGCCCTCCTGGCTGGCAGAGGAGATCGCTGCCTACCTGGAAGGGAGCGCGCCCTGCCCCAGGGCAGAGCTGGACACGTCGAAATGTTCCGATTTTCAGAAGCAGATCTATTTGCAGGTGCAGGCGATACCGCGCGGCGAGACGGCGACCTACGGCCAGGTAGCTCTGCGCGCAGGTAGGCTCGGGGCGGCACGGGCCGTGGGCCGGGCCATGGCCGCGAATCCTTTTGCCATTCTCGTGCCCTGCCACCGGGTGGTCGCCAAGAAGGACTTGGGCGGATATGCCTGGGGCAGGGAGATGAAGGAGAAACTGCTTCGTCTGGAGAGTGGATCATGTGTGCAATAGTCCGTGAGTGGTGGGACGGTAACCCAACTTTGCATCAAAAATCTGTCCGTCCACTTGGCGCCCTCTTCCTCAACCAAGCCACGGCACAGCCGCACCAGGCCGCCGCCCACACACTCGCGCGGGTGGGGCCTGTCCGTGGACTTCGTTTAAAACAGGTTATACCAAGAATGAAAGATACATTTTTTAAAAAGAAGTGATAGAAATCTTGCGGCTCAGACTCCCCCAAGGAAATCTGCACCCTGGGCCTTTCCTTGTTCTGACGTCGCATATTTTTCTATTGCCACGTCCGACATGAGGTTGACATCGTTTGTAGTATATTTCGCCCCGTCACCACCTACCTCATGGGTTATGCCCTTGCTTGTTGTATTGTTTCCGGCAGCGATATAGGGCTTTTGCAGATTGACTGGTACAGTCATCTTTGCCATGAGCAAAGTAGTGTCATTTCCAAGGTTCTTGATGACCCATGCATTCCACTTATCGACCAGGGCATTGAAGGCAGGGACATCTTGACCCTGGATGGCTTTGTCGTATGCCTGACCGAGTTGGAAGGACAGACGCACGCCATCTACTGTGGCTTGTTGTTCTGGGGCATACGCAGCAGCTAGAGAAACGGCTGCGAATAGGCTTACGAGAATTATTATTATCTTCATGCTAATGACTTTGCTATCGAGATTATTAACACCTCTGGTAGAGCAAGAGGAAAGTCAAATAATAGGAGGTCATTTGAGCCTCACGCTTTCTCAGCCGATTGATTAGCATGGCTGAGATTTATGGTCAATTCGCCGATGTTCATGATGTAATCAAGCATGCGCTCCAGACTGCTGGCCAGGACCAGTCGAACCACCATCTCAGATTTTTCCTTGTGGTCCGTGGAATTGGCTATTTTCTGGGCATCCTTTTGAATCTCCTTGATCCTGTCGATTAGTTCATTGGCCTTGTTGGAGTTGGTCTGCAGCAAATAGGATATCGAATCGTCAAGCAGGCCGCAGAGCAATGACTCCATGCTGGAAAGCTCCTCTTTCAAGTCCTCTGGCAGATGGTAGTCTCTCTGAATGGCGATCTCAGCAATGCGATGGGCATGGTCAGCTATGCGCTCCAGGTTGGATGACGCCTGCATATAATTGAAGGCGGTGATGGGATTGAGCGTCTCTTGCTTCACAGAACCCGATCTCAGGATCTCGGTGAACTGGCGGGCGATGAGAAGGTTGAGCCGGTCCACATCATTGTCCCTCTGAATCACATCCGCCGCCAGCTCCTCGTTATTATTTAAGAGGCTGGAGAGCGAATCGGAGATCATAGATTTCACTACGGTTCTGATTCGCTTCAGGGCCCTCTCGGACTGAAGTTCTTCGGAGCTTAATAGATCCTGAATAACCACCTTGTTAATGGTCTCCTCCAAAATCTCGGGGCCGATGAGTTTGTTGACGATTTGGTGCAGGTCTTTTTTCTGCACAGAGGACATGTGGCCTGATGTAGCCTCAATGGTTCTATAGCCGCCCACGTAGCATCCGATGATATCTCTTACCAGATGTTCTCCCATTTTGTCGCCGATATCGAGGCGCACTCGCATGTCGCGCTCCGAGCGATCTGTGGACAATGTGAGGGCTCCATTATCACCCTGATTGATGTAAATTATGGAACCGGCGGAAATGCCGTTCTTGGTCGCCCAGCTTTTGGGAAGTGAAACAATAAATGTCGACTTGCCGGTTCGCTGCACCTTTCGTGTGTCCATAAATAGCCCTAGTTGAGATGTTCTCTTTTTGCTTCCACCATATAGACAATGGTCTCACAAATATTGCAGATATGATCGCCGGTCCGTTCCAGATGCCTGTTTACCATGAGCAGAGCAGTTCCCTCGTTGATCACTTCCGGTCTTTCGATAATTATTTTCAGGAGCTTGGTTCTGGCTTTGACGTACAGCCCGTCGATCTCATAATCCCATTTGGTGACCTGTCTGGCCAAATCTGCATCGCTGTTCATGAGTGCTTCCATGGACTGTTCGAGCATCTTTTTGCAGATCTCAGCCATGCGGGGGATATACTCCAGTTTTGTTATCTGGATCTTATTTTGCGATTGCGTGGTAACTCTAGCCACGTCTACCGCCAGGTCGCCGATCCTCTCCAAATCTATGCCGATCTTCAGTATGCCAATAATGCGTCTTAGATCCTTGGCCATCGGCTGCTGCAAAGCCAGAAGCTCCATACATAAATTCTCGATCTTCAGGCCAAGGTCGTCCATCTCTTGATCGTGTTTGATGACATCTTTCGCCAGATCCATATTATAATCACGCAAAGCTAAGACAGACTTGTCTATGGCTTCCCCGCCGTGATTCGCTTGGTCTTTTGTGAGATTCTTTAGTTCTTTTAGATCTCTGTGATACCGCTCTCGATACGGGCTCATCTTACCTCTCCTGTAAGCCTACTGCTATTTTTCCTGCCAAATCCTCTAGCCAAATCTTCCCGTGATATAATCTTCCGTGCTCTTTATTTTCGGCATCTCAAAGATGTGTTTTGTCTTTCCCACTTCGATCAGCTCGCCCAGCAAGAAGAAGGCGGTGCAGTCGGATATCCGAGCAGCTTGCTGCATGTTATGGGTCACAATCACCTGGGTATAGTTATCCTTTAGAATCTCCATGAGGCTCTCGATCTTTCCGGTAGAGATGGGATCGAGCGCACTGCAAGGTTCATCGAACAAAATGACATCAGGCTTCATAGCCAGTGTCCTGGCGATGCACAGCCTCTGCTGTTGGCCGCCGGACAGGCCCATTGCCGGCTGGTCCAGCCTCTCGCTGACCTCTTCCCAGAGGGCTGCATCCATCAAGCTTCGCTCTACAATCTTATCGATATTCTTCTGCCCATGGATTCTGGGGCCATAGGCAATGTTATCGTAGATGGACATAGGAAAGGGGTTAGGCTTTTGAAATACCATGCCAATCCTCTTGCGCAGTTCCACAACATCGACATCCTTTCCATAGATATCGATCTCATCATAGAGGACCTGGCCATCAATGCGAATATTTGTCACAAGGTCGTTCATCCGGTTCAGACAGCGGATGAAAGTCGACTTGCCGCAGCCCGAAGGGCCGATTAGTGCGGTAATTTTTTTCTCAGGAATCTCCAGGTTTATATTCTTAAGAGCTTGCTTTTGTCCATACCAGAGATTTAGATTATTTGAGATGATCTTCGATGTCACCGCATATCCCTTTCAAACGTTGTTCTCAACAGTCGTCTATTCCAATTGGTTGTGATCGGGAGACGGCTATATAGATCTTCCTATATAGACTATATATATGTTGGGCTGTATACAAATATAGTCTCAAATAGGGCCATTTATCATGCGGGTTCTGTTGATTCCTTGGGTGTTCGTTTGTGGTGGTGCATGTGTGGTGGCAAGTAACACAAAATTCCTAACATTTAATATCAATTATGAAGCATTAGGAAACAAACGGTTTCAAAAATCTTCTAAAGATTTTGATATATGAATATCGGAATCCCTCAACCCTTCTTTGCTTTTAAAATAGTCTT
>JAQTXY010000294.1 GCA_028688535.1 Methanothrix sp.
CCTCTATGGCTACGGGCGGCTTCTCTCCCCAAGCACCTAGCATTGCCGCGTACAAAAGCGGGATTGTAGATGGCATCATCACGTTGTTCATGTTTTTAGCCGGAGCCAATTTCGCCCTGCATTACAGAATATTAAACTCTGATCGAAAGGCCCTTTTCAAGGACGCAGAGTTTCGGTTTTACAGTTTGATCGTTCTGGCGGCTACCGTCATTATCGTTCTTTGGGGCGGCCTGCAGGGCGACATCATCCGCAAGATCCAGCTGGCTGGCTTCCAGGTGGTCTCCATCATGACCACTACCGGTTTTGCCACGGCGGATTTCGACCAGTGGACGGCAGCGGCCAAATTCACTCTGATGCTGCTCATGCTTATAGGCGCATGTGCTGGTTCCACAGGCGGAGCCATTAAGGTGGTAAGAATATTGCTGGTTTTAAAAAGCGTCTACCGCGAGCTGCTTCATTCCCTGCACCCCAAGGCAGTGATTCCTCTGAAGCTGGGAGGAATTTCAGTCAAGGATGAGGTGCTGCGGCCCAGCAATATCTTCGTGGCCACGTACATTTTCATCTTTGCCGTAGCCTCGCTGCTCCTGGCCATCATCTGCTACGATGATCCGCACATGAATATCGAGTCCATCCTTTCTGCGGTGGCGACTACGCTGGGCAACGCCGGGCCGGGATTTGGCAGCGTGGGACCGATGCTGAGCTTTGCTGAAGTTCATCCTGCAGGTAAGATGCTGCTATTCTTTTGCATGTGGATCGGTCGGCTGGAGATAGTGACAGCCCTGATGCTGCTCGTGCCGGAGTTTTGGAAGAAATAAAATAGAACAATCGGTTTTAAAGAGTTTCATCATTTTGGGGCGTATATTCTTTTTCCTTCTCCCGGATTCGCGCGTTGATCACCCTGTCCGACCTCTCCAGAGCCTCATGCGTTCCCCCATAGTGCCTGGCCGCCTCTACCATGATTTGCTTGAAGCCCTCCAGATCCCCTGCATCTGCTTTTTCACTAAGCCGCATGCATTCTGCCACAAAAGTCTGGCGAACGGCTGCCGCTTTGGGATTCTTCTGGATTGAGGCATAAAGCTCGGGATTCTGGTCCAGAATTCGGCCCACAAAATCGATCATGATCTCGTAGACCGGAGACATGAATCTCCTTGATCTCTGCACATCAAAGTCCAGAGTGCGCAGCGCCGCTCCTATGCCGATGTAGGCAAAGTGCGTAAGCGCCTGCACCACCGCCATGATCTCGTCGTGCTCCTGCGCATCCAGGATTTCCACCTGCGCTCCGTCCGACGCGAAGAGCGATTGCATTATGGAGAGCCATTTTCCCGTCTTATCTTCCACAGGCGTGAGGATTATAGTCTGGCCGCCCAGATTGGCCATGGTGGGCCCAAACATGGGGTGCGTGCCCAAAACCTCCACACCTTTTGGGGCATAAGTCTTCATGGCTTTCACAGGCCCGGACTTGATGGAGGTCACATCCATGATCAGGCTGCCGGGATGCATGTGGGGCGCAACCTCGCGAATTATTTCCACGGTCTTCTCAATAAGCACACTGACCAGGACGATATCGCTCTTTTCCACCTCTGTCATCATGTCATGAGCATAGCGCACCCCCAGGCGCTCGGCTACTTCCACCTTGCCGCTTGGCCCCCAGATAGCCACATCAAAGCCTTTTCCCTTAAAGTAGCGGGCAAACCAGGAACCGGTCTCCCCAGTGCCGCCCAAAATCAGTATGCTCGCCATTCTACCCTCGTCCTCCTCCTCGTTTGGTTACGAAGATGATTCTAAGCTTCGTAAAGCTTTGCATTTTGCATATCTTCGCTCCCTTCGCGGTCTTGCGTGAAATTCGTGGTACCACGCAGGGGCGCTAATTGCAGCTGACCGACCATCAGCATGTGGGACCTGAATTGAAAGGGAGCACGATTCGATTATGCCATCCATTTTCAAGCAAAATTTAGGATAATATTATCATATTTTATAACACTATAATCGATATCTTTATTACAGGGGCAGTAATCTTCCCATCATGAAAGGTGCCATCAGAGAAAAATTGGACAATTCCTCGAGGAGCACGACGGCTTCCACGGACATTGAATAGGGAGCAAAGAGGACCATGATGCCAAGGAGAACACATTGGAGCCGGTACCTCCTCAGGCCGGATAATAATAATCGACGGACTTTGGATCGCCGGGTTTCTGGAAAACAAGCTGCATAGATTAATAAATTACAATATCGGCAAAAAATTGCGATAAACTGTAAAAAAGATTTGTTAAATGGTTAATGGAACATGAAAATGCGAATAGGAGATAAAAAAAGATGAAGAAATTTTTTGGAGCCTTAATGATATGCACTCTCTTTCTAGTCGCTCTGCCGCTAGTCAGCGCAGAACAGACAGGAAAGATACTGGTCATCGCTCTGGGCACAGAGCCAGATGATTTGAATCCCCTTTTCGAAAGTGGCCACAATGGCATCTATGATACAATCAAGGTCTTTAGCGGCCTGCTGAAGTCAGATAATACGCTGCAAATGGTACCGGATCTGGCAGAGTCCTGGGACATATCCCCAGATGGCAAGATCTATACTTTCCATCTCAAGAAAGGAATTAAATGGCATGATGGTGCGGATTTTACAGCTGAAGACGTAAAGTTTACCTACGAGCTAATGAAAGATGGAAAATGGGTATCGGTCTTTCCAGACTCTTCTGAGTTCAAGATTATAGACGACATTTCTATCGTAGATCCCAACACTGTGAAGTTCACTCTGATTGAGGGGACTGTCTCCTTCGGTGAGAAGTTCGCTCTACCCATCTTCCCCAAGCATATTCTGGAAGGCCAAGATATAACCAAGACGGATTTCTGGCAAAATCCAGTGGGCACGGGGCCTTACAAGTTTGTGAGCTGGAAGAATGGCGAAGAGATCGTTCTTGCTTCCAACCCCGATTTCTATGGGGAGGCTCCTAAAATAGAGACATTGAAGTATATTATAGTCCCCGATGAATCTGCAAGGATCAGCCTTCTGAAGAGTGGCGAAGCAGACGCTATCAAGATCGATCCCAGGTCCATGAATACCTTGAAAGGAGCAAAAGGAGTCGAAGTATACTCTGAACCTTCGTCGAACTGGTATGCGCTCAATATGCCCAGCACAATGTGGCCTTTCGAGATAAAAGAGGTCCGGCAAGCGGTGGCTCATGCGATAAACAAACAGCAGATTTTAGATACGATCTTCAATGGCCAAGGCGAGTTAGCCTACGGACCATTCAGAAAAGAGGACTGGGTATACAATCCGGACATTGCCTTTGCTTATGATCCTGAGAAGGCAAAGAGCCTCTTAGCAGATGCTGGCTTTAAGGACGCAAACGGCGACGGCATTCTGGAGAAGGACGGAAAGAGTCTTGATTTCACATTAGTCTATGCTTCGTCCGATGCCGAGCGTAAAGACATGTCCATCGCCATCAAGACAGATCTGGCGAAAATAGGCATAAATATGGAACTTATTGGGAAGAGCTGGGACGAGATCTCGTACGACATCTTCCGCGATAATCTTATAGTTATGGCCTGGGGCTCTCCATTTGATCCCGACGAACAGAACTACCAGAATTGGGGGTCCAAATTTATTAGAAATGATTGGTGGAATGCTGCATCCTACAGCAATCCGGAGGTGGATAAACTTCTGGAG
>JAQTXY010000295.1 GCA_028688535.1 Methanothrix sp.
CTGGGGATAGTAATATCTCCCGGACCTGGCCATCCTGCCAACCCACGGGATATCGGCAGCTGCCTGGAGATAACCAAGCAGTTTGGCAGCACGCCTATCCTGGGCGTCTGCCTGGGTCACCAGGCGATGAACATCGCCTACGGGGGAACCATATCGCATACCAAGCCACTGCACGGCAAAACCTCGCTGATCGAGCATGATGGACGGGGCATATTCCGGGGTGTGGAAAATCCGATGGTTGGAGGAAGGTATCACTCCCTGGCCATCGAAAGATTATCTCCGGAACTTGTGGCCTGTGCCAAGACTGCAGAAGGGGTAATCATGAGCGTCCGGCACAAGAGCCGACCCCACTGTGGCCTGCAGTTTCATCCCGAGTCGGTGCTCACGCCCTCCGGCAAGAAACTGATCAGCAACTGGATCGAGGATGTAGCAGCATGCACCCGCTGATCGATGAGATCCTGGCCGCTTCCCGAGAGAGGGGCTTTGCGGCTGCTGCCCCCTGGCCGAAGGAAGAGCGACGGGACCTCATCGCCTCGGCACGCTCCCTGAAAAGTCGAGGTTTGATCCCTATTGTTGCCGAGATCAAGCCCAAAGCTCTGGGCCGAGCCCTTTCACCGGAGGAGGTGGCGACCTATGCCGCGGCTTACAGGCAGCAGCGTGCCTGTGCAGTCTCCGTCCTGACCGAGCCCACTAATTTCAAGGGTTCTCTGCATAACGCCCTCATCGCCCGCAGAGCTGGGCTTCCCGTCCTGCGAAAAGATTTCATCTTCGATGAGAGGCAGCTAGGGGAAGTGCAGGCGGACCATGTATTGCTCATAGCCGCGCTGGGCATCGATCTGGGCAGATTTGTGAATGCCGCCAGGGCCTATGAAATGGAGCCGCTGGTGGAAGTCCACAACGAGAAAGAGCTGGAGGCGGCTATGAAGACCGATGCCAGGATTATCGGCATCAACAACCGCAATCTGAATACGCTTGAGGTAGACCTTGGGACATTCGAGAGGCTGGCACCGCGGGCGAAGGAGGCGGGAGTCTTCCTGGTGGCGGAGAGCGGCGTGCACAACCATGAGGACGCCCTGCGCATGATACGAGCGGGGGCGGATGCGCTGCTGGTGGGCACCGAGCTGATGGCAAGGCCTGAGAGGCTGGGGGAGCTGAACCATTTCTAATTAGAGGCCCTGAAAAATCACCTTTTCTAGAATACTTTCGCCCCGCACCACATGGCTATTTAACTCCTATTTATCAATTATAACAAATAAGAACTGTAGGCGGCGAGCATGGAGCAAATTTCACCCATAAGAGTCTCACTGGATACCAATGAAGCCCATCGAGCCAGAGCGAAAAAGATCAAAGCAGCTATCCTCAGAGACGATCGTTTCTTCCTGAATGCGCCTAAAAAGTGCCCTTTTGACCTCTGCTTCCAGTGGGAGAAAAATACCATCAATGTAGAGCTGAAGGACTTCACCGGAGCCGGAGAAAGCCAGAGCGACTACGTATCCTCGATTGTTAATCAAAGCGGCCATCTTTATCAGCAAGTTCTCGCTGGTAGGGAGCTACAAGATCCCCTGATCATAGTAGTACTGGGCGATGACGCAGAAATTGTCCAGGCCGTCACTAATATCGTTCTTAATAGAGGCATCAAAGGCCAAGACGCAGAGGATAAGATCAACGAGTATATTTTTATGGTAGAAGACTTTGAGGCCAACTGCATAGGCATGAATATTCAGATATGGCGGCTCAAGATAGATCCCTGGAGGCGAATGCTTCAGAGTGTCCAAAAGATCCTGCAGGGCGGGGATCTGACCGTCTTTCGACCGAGACCGTCGGTCAATGAAAGGCAAGCCGTAGGGCTGTCCATTCTATGCGGAAAAGGCCTGGGTCCAGCAAGAGCCAGTAGGATTCTGGAGAGATTCGATGTTTCATTGACTCCAAAGAAGCCGAACACATATTTGGACGATTGCCCTGGAATTGGCCCCAAGCTCGCTACCCTTGTCCTGGATGCCCTATCCGTTCCTCCTGCCTGTGTGAATAGACCAAAAAGCAGGAGACCACAAAGACATCAAATTCGCCAACTACCCTAAATTCAGACCACCAGTCTCCGCTATCTTGATAAGCCTGCCACTAAGAAACAGCCTTCTGCAGGATTCGACCCTTGATGAAGATCGCCTATATTTACGACGCCGTCTACCCCTGGGTGAAGGGGGGTGCGGAAAAAAGGATCTACGAACTCTCCCGCCGTCTGGCAAAGCGAGGGCATGAGGTGCATTGCTACGGTATGAAATGGTGGACGGGAGAAGATGATCTCCTCAAAGACAATGTACACCTGCACGGCATCTGCCCGCCCATGGACCTTTACAGCAACGGCAAGCGATCGATCTCCCAGGCCGCTTTTTTCGCGGGCAAGCTTCTCTCCCATCGTATCGACTGCGATGTGATGGACTGCCAGAATTTCCCATATCTATCCTGTTTTTCGGCAAAGCTACTCTCTAGCCTCAGAGGTCAGAATCTCTTCATCACCTGGTTAGAGGTGTGGGGCGACTACTGGTGCGAGTACCTGGGAAGAAAAGGTAAGGCTGGCCAGGCAATTGAGTGGGCCGCAGCCCGGCTGACCGAAAGGAACATTGCCATATCAGAGAGGACCAGAAGGGATTTGGAAGGGTTGGGAGCGAAGACCATACAGGTTTTGCCAAGCGGCATTGACTGGCAGGAAGTTGTACGGGTGCACCCGTCGGCTATGCAGTCGGATATCATCTACGTAGGAAGGCTGGTCGAGCACAAAAACGTAGACATGCTCATCAAGGCATTGGAGATAGTGAAAGTGGATTTCCCGGATGTGAAAGCCATGATAGTGGGCGATGGTCCGGACAATGGAAAGCTGAAGTCCTTGGTCTCGGAACTGAAACTGGAAAAAAACGTGCGGTTCCAGGGCTTTCTGGAAGACTACAATGATGCACTTTCCCTCATGAAATCCTCGGGCATATTCGCATCACCTTCTACCAGAGAAGGCTTCGGAATGGCTGCTCTCGAAGCAAATGCCTGCGGGCTACCTGTGGTTACCGTTAAGCACAGAATGAATGCGGTGATGGATCTGGTCACGAAGGATACGGGCGCCGTCTGCCAGCCTACAGAGCAGGCTCTAGCCGAGGCAATTTGCAGTACGCTGCAAAAGAAGGGAAAAATGCGGGGGCGGTGCATAGAAGAGGCCAAGAAGTATGACTGGGAGAGGACTTGCGACCGGGCTGAGAAGACTTATGCGAACTGACCGTGTATAGGGACAGATGAAGATTTACAGGATAACATCCCTTAGGCTTTATCTATGGCATAATAATTAGGTTCTGGGCAGCGACACTTAGGCATCTGCAATCGTTGCTTTTAAGCTTTGGCATATCACAAGGCTTCTCGCAGCCTTCTGGCACGTGGAATCTTATTAGATTTTCGCCACTTGTCAGAAGGAGCGGTTGGGTCAGATCTGCCAATTCCGTAGTAATGTTGAGCCTGACTTCAGGGAAGGATTCCGAGGATAACGCCAGAGATCTGGGCCGAGCAAAACTTTGGGCCCGCAAGCTCAAATTCACGCTGCGGTTTTCCTCGGAGTATACGTTGACAGCCGCATCGCCATCCATCCAGCGGGTCGGCATTCCGTCCCAA
>JAQTXY010000010.1 GCA_028688535.1 Methanothrix sp.
ATTGCCCCAATTCATGAGGCTCAGCTACTTACATATCTGAGATTGAGAAACTCATGGCTTGGTCTGATTATGAATTTCAATGTGCTTATGCTAAAGGATGGAATCAGATGACTCGTTAACGGATGATTGTAAGCCTAAGTTCAATAACAATGATTTTCACCAACTGGTTGGATTTATTCCTATGGTTTACGATTTTCACCACAAAGACACTGAGCTCACAAAGAACGCACAAAGACGAACAAACAAAAATTTCATGATCTTGATTTTATAATTTTCTTTGTGAGTCCTTTGTGTTCTTTGTGCCTTTGTGGTGAACGTAGTAGTAGTCCTTAACTCCAAATCCCTTTCAAACCACACTAACCTAACGACATGAGTACACCACACTTATGCCCTCCTTAAGGATGGGATCAGAAGACTCGTTAACGGATGATTGCAAGCCTAAGTTCAACAACAATGATTTTAACCATTTGGTGGGAATAATCCTATGGTTTACGATTTTCACCACAAAGACACTGAGCTCACAAAGAACGCACAAAGACGAACAAACAAAAATTTCATGATCCTGATTTTATAATTTTCTTTGTGAGTCCTTTGTGTTCTTTGTGCCTTTGTGGTGAACGTAGTAGTAGTCCTTAACTCCAAACCCCTTCCAACCCCACTAACCTAACGACAGGAGTCCCTTACACTTATGCCCTCCATCACCGCCCTGCTCCCCGCCTACAACGAGCGACTCCGGGGCAGCGTGGTGCTTCGCACGAAGCAGTACGCCGACCGGGTCATCGTCACCGATGATGGCAGCCGTTAACTGAATGGCAATAAAAAGGACACGCCATTCTACCGCCGGGTGGGCCAAAGGGTGCTGGTTGCAGCCACCAACATGGACAGTAGCCTGGCCGTCACGGACAGCCAGAGTGGCTTTCGGGCCTTTGCTCCCAACTCCAAAGGAGACTTTCACTTCAAGCAAAATGGTCTGGCCATCGAGAGCGAGATGCTGGCTGAGGCGGCTGCAGGTGGCCTGCGCATTCAAGAGGTGGAGATCGGGGTGCGGGTACTGGTGAAGGTGCTATTCTCCCTCAAGTTTATAATGGATAAGGTCATCAGTGCAGAGCAGGAGTGTACTTTAATTGTCTGAATACCTTGTACCCATTAAGATCGAAAAACTGGAAGAAGGAGTCTATCTGGCTACAAGTGATACTCTGCAAGGGCTGGTGGCTCAAGGCCGGACAATTGCCGAGACGATGGAAATAGCGCAAGATGTAGCCAGGAAGCTTATTGAATCATATATTGAACATGGCGATCCACTACCCGAAAAAATGGCTCATCCAGCAAGAATTGTCCGGAATATCAAGATACCAGTTGCAATTACTGTATGACGAAAATCCCGGTGCTAACCTCTAGAGATGTCATCAAGGGATTAAAAAGAGCGGGATTTAAATTTGATCGTCAGGCGAAGGGAAGCCACGAGATCTGGTACAATCCCGATACTAAGAGAAGGACGACAATTCCCAATCATCCTGGTGCAGAAATAAAAAAAGGGACTCTTAAGGCAATACTTGAGCAAGCGGGTCTTTCATTAGAAGAGTTTGAGCAATTATTATAATAATACAAAGATATTCTCGGGTGAGCTAAGAATCAGGTTCGCTTCTCTTAGGTGCGAGACGAAAGGCTTTTAAATCACTACTGAAATTAAAAACGTAGGTAGCAAACATTGCCTGCTGGCGACTATGTCGGTCATCATCTGAATTGAGGTTATGATAAGAGGGGATGACTGGATAGCCGGGGCTTTAGATTCTATTTTTTGATATAACGATTATTATCATCCAAAAGACAATTAGTTCAAGCATATGGGTTTACGACTTGCACCACAAAGACACAGAGCTCACAAAGACGAACAAACAAAAATATCATGGCCCCGATTTTAAACCTTTCTTTGTGAGTCCTTTGTGCCTTTGTGGTGAGCGTTCGTAGCCACTGGCTAATAATTATCCGGCTTCATAAACCCAATCCAGCAAGAGTCTCACATTCCCAGGAGTTCCTTACAATTATGCCCCCCATCACCGCCCTGCTCCCCGCCTACAACGAGGAGATCTCCATCGGCAGCGTGGTGCTTCGCACGAAGCAGTACGCCGACCGGGTCATCGTCATCGATGACGGCAGTAGCGATCGCACCGCCGAGGTAGCTTCCTTAGCAGGGGCGGAGGTGTTGCGCCATGACGTCAACCGGGGCAAAGGAGCGGCTCTCAAGACAGGATTCGGGTCCCTGAACGGCAGTGCGGTTATCATTACTATTGATACCGATGGCCAGCACGACCCGGCAGATATCCCGCGTCTGGCTGAGCCCATCCTGAAGGGCGAAGCGGATATGGTCAACGGCAGCCGTTACCTGAACGGCAATAAGAAGGACACGCCCCTCTACCGCCGCCTGGGCCAGAGGGTGCTGGATGCGGCCACCAACATGGACAGCGGCCTGGCCGTCACGGACAGCCAGAGTGGCTTTCGGGCCTTTGCTCCCGGCTCCAAAGGAGCCTTTCACTTCAAGCAAAATGGCCTGGCCATTGAGAGCGAGATGCTAGCTGACGCTGCTGCAGCTGGCCTGCGCATTCAAGAGGTGGAGATCGGGGTGCGCTACGATGTGGACGGCTCCTCGGAGCATCCTGTGGCGCATGGCGTGCGGGTGCTGGTGAGGGTGCTGCACGATATGGAGCTAAGAAGGCCCTTGTATTATTTCACAGTTCCCGGAATGTTTATGGCTGGGATAGGGATATTGATGGGGCTTGATTTCCTGCAGACGTTCTACCGAGGGGGGAGTCTCTACTACGGGCCGGTGCTGTTTATGATGCTGCTCACGCTGGTGGGATCGTTCATGGCACTGACGGGCGTGATATTGCATTCGATATCCAGGATCATGGGCGAGTGCAAGAGCGAGCTGGTGATGATGGGAAGGGCGAGCCGGGAGACTAGTTTCTGTGAGGGGAAGAGGGCAAGGGATAATTGAGGTGGCGCACCGTTTGCGTAGAGTGCTCTTGTTTGCGAGCAAGTGGTATACTACTACGAACAACTAACGAACATTCACCACAAAGATCACAAAGAACGCACAAAGACGAATTGATTTGATCTTGGCTCACCAGCATCATTTCTTAAATGGGTGGCGGTAAAAATTGAGGGATGATAAAAACCAGGAAATGCAAGTGTCTGCTGAGAGGCAGATGAGCTCTCCAGGGAGATCATCGGCGCTGCTATCGAGGTTCACAAGCATCTTGGTCCTGGGCTCTTTGAATCCGCTTATGAAGAATGTATCTGCTGCGAGCTGGGTTTGAGAGGAATAAAGTTCAAGCGCCAGGTGCCTTTGCCCTTGAATTATAAAGGAATGAATCTTGAGTGTGGCTATCGACTTGATCTGTTGGTGGAGGACCTGGTAGTGGTAGAATTGAAAGCGTTAGAGGCCATTGAACCTATCCATGAAGCGCAATTGCTTACCTATCTGAAATTGAGGAATACCTGGCTTGGGATGATTATCAACTTCAATGTGAAGATGCTCAAGGATGGGGTAAGAAGACTCGTCAATGGATAAATGGATAAAGTATTAATATATTATTTTTGCACTACAAACTCTAACCACGAAGCTCACAAAGTTCACAAAGAACGCACAAAGATGAATTAGCCATCAGTGTTCCATTGATAAGGACGTCTTTGTGAGTCCTTTGTGCGCTTTGTGTTCTTTGTGGTGAGCGTCGTAGTAGTAGGCTTTAATTCTCTTCATTCGAGGCTAAATCGTTCATGATTGCAATAATCCTAGGAACCCGGCCGGAGATCATCAAGATGGCTCCTATTATCCGAGAGTGCCAAAGCAGATCTCTGGACCACTTCGTCCTTCACACCGGCCAGCATTACTCCTATCAGATGGACCAGGTCTTCTTCGAGGAGTTGGAGCTACCCACACCCGAGTACAACCTGGACGTGGGTTCAGGCACTCACGCCGAGCAGACCGGTAAGATAATGGCGGGCGTGGAGAAGGTTCTGATGGATAGAAGGCCGGATGTGGTGCTGGTTCAGGGAGACACAAACACAGTTCTGGCTGGTGCTCTGGCGGCCAGCAAGCTGCATATCAAGGTCGGCCACGTGGAAGCGGGCCTGCGAAGCAATGACCGGAGCATGCCTGAGGAGATCAACCGCATAGTAGCAGATCACATTTCCGATTATCTATTTGCTCCCACAGAGAACTCAAAGGATAACCTGCTCAAAGAGGGTATCTCGGAGGAGAAGGTTCACGTTACCGGGAATACCATTGTGGACTCGGTCTATCAGAATCTGGAGATCTCCAAAAAGAAGGCCAATGTTCTGGAGAAGCTCGGGCTGAAGCCCAAGGAGTACTTTCTGGTGACCGCCCACAGGGCTGAGAATGTGGACAATCCTGAAAGGCTGGGGGAGATCATCAAGGGCCTCAGACTGGTGGGCAAGGAGTTCTCCTTGCCGGTAATGTTCCCCATGCACCCACGCACCAGGAAAATGGCGGCTGAATTTGGGTTTGAGTTTGACGGAATCAGGGCAATTGAGCCGTTAGGATTCCTGAAATTTCTGCAACTGGAGGCTAACGCCAGGTTGGCCTTGACAGACTCTGGCGGAGTGCAGGAGGAGGCATGCATTCTGGGGGTGCCCTGCGTGACGCTGCGGGAGAACACGGAGAGGCCGGAGACTGTGGCGGTGAATTCTAGCATTCTTGTTGGAGCAAACTCTGCTCGGATATTCGATGGGGCCGAGCTAATGATGGGAAATGACCATCAATGGACGAATCCATTTGGCGACGGAACCGCAGGTAGACAGATCATAAATATATTAAGCTAAATTCCAAAGAACGACCTGCTTTCCTGATGAATATATTATGATGAGGTTAAATGTACGTAATTGGAATCGGGAAAACAAAGTTCGGAATTCTAAGTGAAACAATTGCTCAATTGGCTTACAAAGCCATGTATGAAGCAATATCCGATAGCCCTATTTCGATTAACGATATTGGTGCTGTTTATGTATCTAATTTTCTTGGTTCTCTCTATCAAAAGCAATTGCATTTAAACGCTGTAATCTCGAGCTTACTCCCTGGACTTAGAATACCAATTATTGGAATTGAAACCGCCTGTGCATCTGGGGCCAGTGCATTTTACCAGGGATTGCTGGCTTTGAGCCGATTCGAAAATGTTCTTGTGGTCGGCGTTGAAAAGATGACGGATGCAACAAAAATGAAAAGCATTGAAAATTTGGCGATGGCCGGAGACAGAAAACTGGATCAAAAGCAGGGCTTGATCTTTCCTGCTAACTATGCACTGATTGCACAACAACATATGATAAGATATGGAACTACACATGACGATCTTTCGGCAGTTTCATTTAAGAATCATAAAAACGCGAATTTGAATCCCCTGGCCCATTTTAATTATAAGCAAGTTACTATGGATATGATTAATAGATCACCAATAATCTCTTCTCCCTTGAATCTATTCGATTGCAGTCCTATATCAGATGGTGCATCAGCAGTTGTGCTATCACGTGATAGAAAAAGCGATCGAGACGTTGAGGTTATTGGATCTGATTTGGCTACCGATTATATCTCTTTGGCACAGAGAAAAGAGACTACATCATTTGCCGCTACAAAAATAGCGGCAACGAATGCCTTTGGTCAGGCTAAGCTGCGGCCTAAAGACCTTGATATTGTAGAGGCACATGATTGTTTCACCATTGCGGAACTTGTAGCAATGGAAGATCTTGGCATCTGTAAGCCTGGAGAGAGCAAAGATTGGATTCGTCAAGAAAGAACGACCTTGAATGGAGTCCTTCCGATAAATACAGACGGTGGGCTTAAGGCAGACGGTCATCCAATTGGAGCATCCGGCATTGCTCAAATATACGAAATTGTAACACAATTAAGAGGCGAGGCCGGCAAGAGACAGGTAGACCGAGCTAGAATCGGACTGGCTCATAATGTTGGAGGCATTGGCGGGACGGCAGTGATTCACATTCTGAGGGGGTTATCATCATAATATGGGAATGTGAAAGATGCAAAAAGAAGTGGTATTACCATGTAGAAAAATGCATCTTTTGTAAAGGTGACCTTAAACCTGTATCCTCAACAAGATTAACTATTAAAGGTGTAACAAAAGTCCATATTCCTTCTCCTGAACATGACCGAGTGCCGTACTATGCGCTATTATTAGATGATGATTATGGTAACATTTGCATAAAGAAATCATTTAAGAATTATGAAATTGGTGATACGATAGAGTTTGATTCAATTGAATCTGGCGTTCCCCAAGCTAAAATACAAAAAAAAATAGCGATTATAGGTACTGGGCTGATGGGGAAACAACTAACTCAGTTCTTCTCTCAAAATGGATATTCGGTTATATTGTATAGCCGAACTGAAGAAGGATCTGTAAAGGCTATTAAAAAAATCGAGAAAGGATTATCTAAGACGAAAGACCCACAAGAGATCAAGATAATAACAAATAGGATTGATCCTAGCGACGAATTATCCCGACTTAAAGATGCGGAGCTTATTATCGAGTCCGTTATTGAAGACATGGAAATCAAAAAGCAGCTATTTAGCGATATAAGCTCTATGTGCCAGAAAAATGCGATCATTGCAACAAATACCTCCTCGCTTCCTATAACTGAGCTTGCTACCTTTGTCTCCAATCCGGAACGATTTATTGGTATGCATTTTTTCAATCCCGTTTCAAAGATGCAACTAGTCGAGATCGTATATGGTCAGGATACTTCAAAAGATACCATTGAATATGTAATCAATCTCTCCAATGGGCTAGGAAAAACGCCGATACTGGTAAAGGATTCTCCTGGTTTTATAGTAAATCGCTCTTTAATGCCTTTCATAAATGAAGCCGCATCTCTATTGCAAGAAGGCGTTTCCCCTAATGATATTGATAATGCAATAAAACTAGGGCTGAACCATCCCATGGGACCTTTGGCTCTCGCGGATTTAATTGGTTTGGATATATGTGTGTCTATAATGAAAACATTATACAAAGGATTTAATGACGCGAGATACATTCCTTCTCCCATGTTTCATGAGCTAATTAGTAAGGGTCATTTGGGCAAAAAGGTTGGCAAGGGATTTTATAATTATTCAATTTAATTCAATCTGGCTTTTAAACCAATCTATTATATTACTCTAAATATCATTAAAGGGAGTCTGCATGGATGAACCAGAAGAAATTAACAAGAAAGAGCTAATGGATTACTATGGTTATAAGGGCAAGATTGGTACTGCTAAATATTACCTCCGTTATTTAGGTAACTGGGTATTGCAGACCTTAGCCAAATTATCTCCCCATCCAGGGATAGCAGTAAAGCTCCAAAGAATTCGAGGAGTAAAAATAGGAAAGCACGTATATATCGGACCGGATGTTAATCTGGACGACCTATATCCGCATTTGATAACTATCGAGGACTATGTCAGTATAGGGATGAGGACGCTTATCTTCGTTCATTCTAATCCTACTTGCTCCATGGATCTCAAGAATAATTACTACCAAAGAGAGGTTGCTCCAACAACGATCAAACGTGGAGCATGGATTACACCAGGATGTATCATTCTTGCAGGAGTAACAATCGGAGAGAATAGCATTGTAGGTGCTGGCAGCGTAGTCGTAAAAGATGTCGAGCCTTACACCATAGTTGGCGGAAGTCCTGCCAAATTAATCAAGCGGCTTGAGCGGCGAGTTTAAACCGAGGATATCGGTGAATTGTGATGATCAATGCATTGGTTGTAGATCTTGAACATTGGCATTCCAGCGAATTTTTAACGAAATATCTTCCAGAGGAGTTGGTTGATCAGGTCCCAGAATCCGTCCGGCCTATTCTAGATCTACTTGACAAGCACGAAACCAAAGCAACATTTGCAGTCCTTGGATCAGTAGCCGAGCAGCATCCCGAATTAGTGAAAGAGATTTATGATAAAGGACATGAGATCGCTTCTCATGCATGGTCCCATAAAACGCTGCACAAACTCGGAAAAGATGCCTTTGAGGTTGAAATAAAAAAATCTGTTGAGCTGTTGAGGAGCATTACGGGGGAGCAGCCGATAGGATTTCGCGCGCCAAGCTTTTCGATAGATAATACGACAAAATGGGCCTTTGAAGTATTGGAGAAATTCGGTTTCAAATATGATGCAAGTGTTTTTCCAATAAAAACGATGCTGTATGGCTTGCCTGATGCACCAGTTCATATTTACAGGCCTTCTATAGAGGATGTAACAAAAGATAATCCCAATGGTAAGATCATTGAATTCCCCATGACAGTTCTAAATATTGGAAAGAACATACCTCTTGCAGGTGGATTTTACCTACGAGTTCTGCCCTTGTGGTTTTTGAGATATGGCATTCGAGAGGTAAATAAAGAGCGACCTGCAATAATTTATATCCATCCTTGGGAGACGTATTCTAAGACTCCAAGATTAAAGGTACCTCTGTTTTCAAGATTTGTTACTTATTATGCAATCAATTCAGCTTTATATAAATTGGAAGCCCTATTAAGTGAATTTAATTTCAAGCCGATAAGAGACACGATAAAAGGCGAATGTAATTACTATTAATATATATTCAAAAAATATTAGGGATAGATATGGATTCGAAGTTGATACTTGTTACTGGAGGTGCCGGATTCATAGGCACGAACCTGGTAAATGAACTGAGAAGCAGAGGTCATTATGTTACAGCACTAGATCTTTACAACACAGAGAGGGACAATTACATAAGGGCAGATATCAGGAACTTCCGGCAGTTAGAAAAGGTTTTCGAGAGACAGAAGTTCGATCATGTCTATCACCTGGCAGCGGAGTACGGTCGTTGGAACGGGGAAGATTACTATGAGAATCTCTGGCAGACGAATGTTGTAGGCACGAAGCACATGCTACGACTGCAAGAGAAGCTGAAGTTCCGGATGATTTTCTTTTCCAGTGCCGAAGTTTACGGAGATTACGAGGGCATCATGACGGAGGATGTCATGATAAACAATCCCATTAAAGACACTTATCAGATGAATGATTACGCTGTCACCAAGTGGGCTGGTGAGCTCATGTGTATGAATTCGGCCAAGATGTTCAACACGGAGACAGTGCGGGTACGTCCAGTGAACTGCTATGGTCCTTATGAACATTACAATCCTTACCGCGGCTTCATTCCGAAATTCATTTACCATACACTTTTCAATAAGCCCTATACTGTATTCAAGGGCCATAAGAGAATTATAGATTACGTAGGTGACACGACCCGGACCTTTGCCAATATTGTGGACAATTTCATTCCAGGCGAGGCCTATAACGTGGGAGGGAAGCAAGAGTGGGAAAGAGAGATAAAAGAATACTCCGACCTAATTCTCAAAGCAGTGGGACGTGATGATACTCTTGTCACCTACAAGGATGCAGAACCTTTCACGACGAAGATCAAGACCATGGACTTCACAAAATCCATAAGGGATTTAAGGCATGATCCGAAAGTTCCGCCTGAAGAAGGCATCAAAAAGACGGTGGAATGGATGAAGTGGTATTACAGGATTGGGATTTAAAATGGAAGACTATTATTCTGATTATGATGGCCAAACCATTCTAGTAACGGGCGGTGCAGGGGCCATTGGCGGAAATCTGTGCAGGAAGCTCTCTGAGCTTAACGCCAAGCAGGTAATAATATTAGATGACCTTTCTTCTTCCTATGAGTGGAACATTCCCAAAGCTAAGAACATCATGTTCGTAAAGGGCAGCATCTTGGACGATGAGATGCTGAAGAGGGTTTTCAAGGAGAAGCCTGATTACGTCTTTCACCTAGCTGCTCACTTTGCCAACCAGAATTCGGTGGACAATCCTGAGATTGATCTGATGGTAAATGGCATGGGAATTCTGAAAGTACTGGAATATTCGCAACTGGTAGAATTGAAGCGGTTTGTTTATTCCTCTTCTGGGTGCGGTGTTTATGGCCTCGATTCGAGAATGCCTTTCGAAGAGCATGATACATCTATCAGTCTGCATACGCCTTATCAAGTGACCAAACTGATAGGTGAATTGTATACTAACTACTTCCATAACCTATACGAATTACCTATCTGCAATGCAAGGTTCTTTAATGTTTTCGGTCCAGGAGAAGTGCCTGGAATATATAGAAATGTCATACCTAATTTCTTCTATTGGGCTATGAATGGTAAGCCGTTGCCAATTACGGGTGATGGTACTGAAACCAGGGACTGGACTTATGTAGATGATATTATAAAAGGCCTTCTTGCAATGGGAATCAAAGAAGAGGCTATCGGCGAGTCATTTAATCTTGGCTCCGCAAAGGAGCATAAAGTAATAGATATGGCCAATATGATTAACGAACTTACCGGCAATGAAGCTAGTGTCACGTTTATAGAGAGGCGAAATTGGGATGTCAAGTGCAGGCTCCTATCATCTGTAGACAAGGCAGGTCGCCTATTGGGATACAAACCGCAAATGAAGTTCGAAGGTGGGTTGAAGGAAGTTTACAATTGGTTTACAGATAACTGTGACAATATCCAGAGAACTGCGGAGTTTTGAATCAGATGAGAATTCTGGTATTGCATGAATCGGATTGGATCAAGAAAGGTCCGCATCAACATCATCACCTGATGGAGAGGTTATCTAAGAAAGGGCATGAAATTCGAGTGATTGACCATGAGATTCAATGGATAGAGGATAAAAATAAGGAGTTAGTCAGCAAAAAAAAATGTTTTAATCATGTACATAAAGCTATAAGTGATGGAGATATCACTGTTATACGGCCATCTATAATCAAATTACCAATCATAGAGTATCTATCATATATTTATACTCGTAGAGAAGAAATAAAAGAGCAAATAAAAACATTTAATCCAGATGTGATTATTGGTTTCGGAATCTTAAATCCGAATATTGGCCTTAAACTTGCAAAAAAAAATAATATACCATTTGTTTATTACTCGATCGATGAGAACTTTAGACTTGTTCCACAATGGTATTTTCGACGGCTCGCAAAATATATAGAGGAACAAAATATAAAATATGCAGACAAAGCTCTTTCTATTAATGAAGGACTTAGAGAATTCTCGATCTGCATGGGCGCTGAGCGAGCGAAGACTGATGTGATAAGCGCCGGTGTTGATATTGAACGATTTAATGGAGCTGATGGTGCACGTATTCGTAAAAAATATGGCTTAAAAGATGCCGATATAGTTCTGTTTTTTATGGGTTGGTTATACGACTTTTCAGGGCTGAAAGAAGTTGCCATGGAGTTAGCCAGGTTTGATAATGATAAAATTAAACTAATGATCGTAGGGAAAGGAGATCTATGGGAGGAACTTCAAAACATAAAAATAGATCATTGTCTAGAGGGAAAGTTGATCCTTGTAGATTGGGTACCCTACGAGGATATTCCTGAGTATCTCGCAGCATCAAACATCTGTATCCTTCCTTCCTACAAGAATAATATCATGAGAAATATTGTGCCGATAAAGATGTATGAGTATATGGCTACCGGAAAACCAGTTATTGCATCGGATCTTTATGGGATTATGAAAGAATTTGGTAATAATAATGGGGTACTTTATGTGGCTAGACCAGAAGATGTCCTAGTAAGATCTATAGAGCTAGTTAATGATGGATGCAATGAAGCTGGAAGAAAGGCTAAAAAATTTGTAGAAAATAACAATTGGGATGCTCTTACTAGTCATTTTGAGGAGATTTTAAGGGAGATAGTGAATGGCTAAATCTTCTGCATATATATCAAATATTTCCAATCTAAGAGATACATTGTTAAATAGCCTCGAATTTGTTGAGTGGAAAACACAAGTAAAAAAAGACTCTACGGTTTTTATTAAACCTAACTTCACTTATCCTTATTATAAAGAAGGAATCACTACTACACCCGAATTATTGAACGCGTTATTGGAGATACTCAAAGATAGAGCTGATAGAGTGATTGTAGGAGAATCTAATGGGGGTAATAATTCGTTCACAGCGGACGATGCATTTAGAGGCCATCATATGCATAAAATCTGCAAAAAAACAGGTGCGGAATTAATAAATCTATCGAAAGTTCCCTCTGTACTTGTTGCAGAGAAAATTCAAGGGAAAGATGTAACAGTTCAATTACCTAAATTACTCTTGGACGAAATAGATTGCTTTATCTCAGTCCCCGTTTTAAAAGTACATGTGATGACAAAGGTAACTTTGAGTATGAAGAACCTATGGGGTTGCTATCCAGATACTATGCGATGCCTTCATCATAATAATTTGAGCTATAAGTTATCGTTAATAGCTAAAAAGTTGAATCCTAAACTCGTTGTAATCGATGGAATATATGCTTTGGACGGACATGGCCCAATGTATGGAAATTCAAAAAGAACAGATTTAATAATATCGTCCAATAATCCCGTTGTTGCAGATTCTTTGGCTTCAGAAGTTATGGGAATATCCTGCAAAGATATTAGCCATATTTTAGTAGCCGAAAAAGAAGGATTAGGCACTACATGTTTGGATGATGTGAGAATTAATGATGATTGGAGGAAATTTAAAATGAATTTTAAGATAAAACGAACAATAAATGATAACATTTCATTAATTCTTTTTGATTCAAAAATATTGACAAGAATTGCGATGAATTCACCTATAACCCCACTTGTCTATAAAATAGCTCGAATTTTAAGAAATTCAGAAGAAAATGAGGTAGTTAACGATATTTTATCCACTAAAAAATGAGAAAACAATTCGTAGATAAATCGGATCACATTATGATATATACAATACAAATTATGGCCGAAAAAAGTGCTTCAAAGTTCGACAGCAGTTCATCTGAAGGGATATTATTTGGAGTACAAGGTTGAACGGATAGTTGCCAATATGAGGGCTCATCTCATAATTGGAACGCGTATTATTGCTTCAAATCGTTATAGTATATATGAGAGCAAAGATTTTGGTGTTTCTTGGGATGAGTGCGGTTCTCTGCCC
Organism: Methanothrix sp.; assembly: GCA_028688535.1. GTDB lineage: Archaea > Halobacteriota > Methanosarcinia > Methanotrichales > Methanotrichaceae > Methanothrix. The sequence continues at coordinate 13,001 of JAQTXY010000010.1, forward strand.
GTTCCTATTTATAACAAGTTGGCATCTATATTTCAGCCATCCTCAAGATTGTTTAGAAGTGGGATATCCCAGATAAAAAAATTATCGAATTCATCTATACTGATTGGCGCTGATAGGAGTTTTTTTTTTCTGACTCTAATTTCAATTATTTTGAAAAAATCAACATTCCATCTCGATCATTCAAATTGTTAGACAATAGTATCTGTGTTGCCCCTCACTACATATATTATGGGGAATATTATCCCAATTTTAAACGTGACCAAGTCAATGTATTTAGGAGCAGGGATGGATTGAATTGGGAAAAGTTATACTCATTCACGGGAAAAACCATAAGACACATTCATCTAATTCAGTACGATTCGTTTTCTAATAAGCTTTGGTTTTCAACTGGAGATAAGGATTTGGAATGTCTTATGGGTTTTACAGATTTTGATTTTTCTAAAATAAGGTTAATTGGAAAGGGTGATCAAAGCTGGAGGACACTTGAAATTTTATTTGAAAAAGATAAGATATTTTGGGGTACTGAAAACCCAAACGGGTGTAATCATCTTATTTCATTAGATAGACAAACCAATAAACAGTATTTATTGGGAAAATTTAGTGCTCCGATATATTCTCTAAAGAAGATTTCATGCGGTTATCTAGCATTGACACCGGTTGAATATGGTGTAGGTGATATAGATAAAAAAGCACATGTTTGGTTTTCATCTAGGTTGGATTCTGGAAATTGGAATAAAACATTATCATACAAAAAAGACCAATTTCCTCTTATATTTGGATTCGGTCGTTTGTCATTTGCTGGAGAAATCGGAGATATGCTTTTTTTTTCAGCGCAATGCTTGAAGGATGTAGATAATAGTACTATTATTTTAAGGAAACAGCAATAGAGAGTGTAGACTATGGAAACCAACATTTTCACCATGCAAAATATTGATAAATCACGATGGAATGAATTGTTATGCAAGAGTACGACAGATATACACAACATATTCCAAACATGTGAATGGGCGAACATAATTGAGAATTGCTATAATCAATCTGCAAGATTTGCAATATTTGAAGACGATCACGGACTACATGGAGGATATCTCTACTTCAGAAAGCAGATATTGAGAATATTTTGCGCTTATGAATCGTTTGGGGGTCCATTATGCAATAATGAGCGATCCGATATTATAGAGTATCACGCAATAAATCAACTGCTAAACGAATATTGTGAATCCCATCCAAGGTACATTTTAACCCGACCATCAATCCAATCTGGAAGCGACTCTAATTTTGTTGATCGTGGTTTTATAAAGACTCGATTTTATACCTTTGTTATAGATACAGCTCAAAAGGAAGATGCTATATGGAGCAATCTTCGGAAAAATGCGCGCAACGGTGTCAGAAAAGCAGAGAAAAGCGACATCTCCGTTTCTTCTGCCGAGTCATCGGATGAGTGGTCAGAATTCTATAGATTGCATGTAGAACATAGCCACGATAGAGGCATAGCATCGAAACCCATAGATTTCTTTAGGATTATCTATGAAGAATTCGTACCAAAAGGTATGTCAAAATTATTTATTGCTCGTAACAATGGTGTAATTATTGGGGGGAAATTACTCTTATGCTTCAACAGAGTCGCGACATATTATATAGGGGCGTCTTATGACGAATATTCTAAATATTCTCCAGATGACCTAATATTATGGCATGCGATCCTATGGTGCAATAAAAATGGCTTCTCAATGTTAGATTTGGGTGACTCATGGCCAGATCCTAACTCTCATTTATATGGCATACACAAATTTAAAGAAAAGTGGGGCGGCAGCTTGATTCATAGAGATTTCTACATTCATGGTCGTTTGTATCGTTTTGGACGTCAACTCGTCTTAGACAATCGCATTATTCAGAGATTCTATGAAGGGATTCATGAAAAAAGGTGGTTTTAATCATGGTATTTGGCATTAGCAGAATAGATCCAATATCCGAGCTTGAATGCCAACTCGCATCATATGTGGAAACAGAGTATGCAATTTGCACGAGCATGGGCAGAACCGCACTTTTAGTTCTCTTAAAATCCATTGGAATAAGTACAGGGGATGAGGTCATCGTTCCTGCATATATATGTGAAGTTGTCCCAAACGCAGTGTTGAAAGCAGGTGCAACTCCGATATTTGTGGATATAAATTCAGAAAATT
>JAQTXY010000296.1 GCA_028688535.1 Methanothrix sp.
CGCCGGGAAAGAAGATGTTGAAGACCATGGGAAAGGCGATTATGCCTGCGAAGATGGGAATAAAGAGCCAGACACGCTTGATGAAGAATAGCACATCAACCTTGCTGAGATATGCGAAGAGCAATGTCGCCAGGTAGACAACGACCAATAGATAAAGGTCACTTACCGTGCTGGTGGCAAATATGATGGCCAGAATGGAGATTAGCTTGGCCCTGGGGTCCAGGGTCTGCAGCAAGCCGTCTCGCTTGGCATAGGTCTCCGAGACAAAGGCTTCTTGCAAAAAGCTGAAGATTCCATCTATTGTCTTCCCCACAAAGCCTTTCTTGCCGTGATATACCGCAGAACACGAGCACGGGCCAACATCCACTTCTTTCATCCATTCCGGGATCATATATTTCTGCTCCAAATCCTAAGAATCCAGATAATAATTATATGTTCTAATAGGTTTCATTCCAATATTCCCTAGAAACTGAAAAATATGAAAAAAGGCGCTAGTCTTTGGCAACCTTTTTGCCCACGAAGTATAGCAGACCACCGCAGATAACAACGCCGAGCACGGCAGACAAGATGTAAGTCATCGCTGCTGTACTCATTGAATCGCCCTGTTCAGGCAGCGCATAATCCGGCATGGGTGCGCTCCAAAGTGATGAAAGCTGCTCCAAACCAGGAGGCACAAAGCCGAGCTTCTCCTTAACCTCCTCCGGCCCCCATTCGCCAAAGGTCTCTCCGACTGCCAAAAGCCCTAACGGCGCCAGAATAATCAGCAAAGCCAAGCCGATAGCAAAGTTTTTTATTATCTTATCCATGGGTCTTACCTCACGCTGTGCTTGCATTCTTCTTTTTCTTCTTCTGCGCTGCAGATTTCTCTCCATAGAGCAGAGTGGTATCCGTTCTCTGGATGTAAGCAAAGATCAGTGCCGTAATGAGTGCTTCGAGGATGCCGAATCCGAAAACATGCTCCAGTACCATGGCAGGAACCGTCACGGATAGCGGATAGGGCATGTAGAGTGGTACTCCTTCGGCGGTGTGATGCAATATTGGCTGTATGCCGAATTCAAAACCAGTAAAGGCAGATGCTATCACGAGTGAGATATAGCCGGCGATGGCCGCGGCAATGACTCTTCTCGATGAAGTAATCTCTGTGCCACCGCTAATGAACTTGTAAGCATAATAAGCCACAAAGGGCATAACTACCGCCATATTAAAGCAATTCGCTGCGATAGCGGTGATACCACCATCGCCGAACATCAGTGCCTGTAGCACGAGGGCAACGGATATGGCAATCACTGCCGCCCACGGTCCCAGAACGATGCCGATTATTGCAGCGCCTACGGCATGACCGGTGCTGCCTCCGGGAATTGGGACATTAAACATCATAATAACAAAAGAGAACGCTGCTGCCAGCGCCAGCAGGGGAACCTGCCTGGACTTCAGCTCAGAACTGAGCTTTCTTCCCGCATAGTACCAGATGGGGATCATTATGATCCACAATGCGATATAAGTGTATGGCCCTAGATAGCCATCAGGAATGTGCATAGTTTCACCACTGATCAAAATGCCATCCAATTATAAATAGCTATCTTTGATCGCAACAAGTAACAATTCTAGAAATTTCTTATGCTAAACTTATGCAGGCATATAATTCCTACGATATTTTATTAAGATCAAAATCTTGCATCATATTATAGATGTCCTTCCACCTTCAAGGATGATCGTATCATGAGCCATGAACCTGATCACCTCAGGCTGATGAGAGATAAGCAGAAAGGCAAGACCCAGATCTCTTTGCAGATATTTGAGGAGATTCAGGATCTGAGCCTGTACCGAGATATCCAGAGCAGAGGTGGGCTCGTCCAGGATTATTGCCTGAGGGCGGAGGAGCAATACCCGACCCAAGGCCACTCTCTGACATTGTCCCCCCGAGATCTGAGAAGGATAACGGCAGAGCAGCTCTTCAGACAAGCCTACCATATCCAGCATCTCCTCGGTCCTATCCTGCCATTCTCTACCGGGTATTTTAAGGAGCTCTAAAACCTCATGAATTGATTGTTCAATGCTCTTTTGGGGATTCAAAGAACCCTCCGGATCCTGAAAGACCATCTGCACTGCTCTTCTGAAAGCTGCATACTCCCTGCCACTCATGGACCGGAGATCCTTTCCCGCGAAGAAGACCTTTCCACAAGATGGCCTCTCCAGACCAGCCAGGATCTTACCCAATGTGGTCTTGCCCGAACCGGATACGCCCATCAATCCCAGAGTTTTGCCCGCCTCCATTTCCAGCGATATGCCCTGCAAAGCAACATGCCGCTTCTTGAAAATCAGGCCCGATTCATAGATCCGGCCCAGATCTTCCGCCTTCAGTACAGCCAGCATCTCACCTCCCGGCCGATACACTCATTATTGTCTGAGACTGTTTTTATGCCTTCGACTTGCCTCATCTTCGGCTTTCTTCTGCACTTCTCCAGACGATTGGGACAACGGGGATAGAACTTGCATCCAGCAGGCGGATTTATCATGGAGGGCGAGCTTCCCGGTATGGGTTGAAAGCCTCTCTCGGGAAGACAGCCTAAGAGGGCAATAGTATAGGGATGAAGCGGCCTATGGAAGACATCCTGGCTTTTGCCTATCTCCATAATCTCACCACAGTACATCACCGCCATCCTATCAGAGATATCTCTGGCGAGCATGAGATCATGGGTGATGAGCAGAAGTGAAGCCCCCATTTGATGCTTGATCTTCACCATCTCTGCCATTACTTCTCCAGCCAGTGCTTCATCCAATCCTTTGCTGGGCTCGTCTGCTATTATGATCTTAGGCGAGAGAATCATAGTAGTGGCGATCATCACCCTCTGATTCATGCCGCCGGAGAACTGAAAGGGATACATCTTCATATTATCCCACCCCCTCAGACCCAGGCGGCAGAGCATATCTTCAGCCAGCTGCAAGGATGAGATGTGCGAGAAGCCTCTGCGAAGGCGCAGCATTTCCGCAATCTGCTCACCCACCCGCATGATGGGATTTAAAGCTAAAGAAGGATTTTGAAATACAATAGCAATCTCGCTGCCTCGTATGCCTGCTATCTCCCTCTCACCCAGGCTCAGAAGATCCCTGCCCGCATAGACGGCACTGCCCTGCACACTGGCATTATGCGGCAAAAGCTGCATTATGCTGCTGGCAACCACCGATTTGCCGCAGCCTGTCTCGCCCACGAGCGCCAGAGTCTCATCCCTATATAGCTCAAAGCATACGTTCTCGGCTGCCTTAACCCGGCCAACATTTGTCTTGAAGCTGACAGAAAGCCCCTCAATTCGCAAAAGAGGGCCTGCATCACTCAGGAGTGAATTCATTCTAACCTCAAGGTTGCTTGTTCCTGCTCTTCCCAGGTGAAGCCCATGAGAACTACACAAAGAACAAAGAGGGTAATGCATAGTCCAGGTGTCAGGTACCACCACCAGTAACCATTAATGAAGCCTCCACGAGTGAAGGCGAAGTTGATCATCATCCCCCAGCTCTTCATGGTGGGATCGCCCAAACCCAAGAACGATATGGAGGCTTCAGCTATCATGGCCGAGGCAATGGATAGCAGAAATTTGGGCATAATCACATGGAAAATGTTGGGCAGCACGTCTGTGAAGA
>JAQTXY010000297.1 GCA_028688535.1 Methanothrix sp.
TCCCTGCCAGTCTCCCCTGCTGGTAATATTTCCAGAATGCTCCCCGTCAAATCCGACGGTATGGTTATACTCATAGAAACGGCTGGGAATGGTGTTCTCGCCTTTTGTGGAAAAGATCTGCAGCGCTCCACCGACCGCAAGGGCTCCTATGGCCAGCACGACTAGCAGCGTTGCCATCTTCCGCTCTCCCCAGCTCTTCCTTCCTAGAAGGAATGCGGCCAGGCAGGCGAGGGTCATTCCCAAGAGGAACAGGATCTGCTTTTCATTCTGATAGGTGTTCTTGCGATTGAGGTACTCCATCGCACCGATGACAAAATTAGATGAGCCGCCAAAGAATATCCTGAAATTGGATATGATGGTGGAATCTGCAAATGCCACAACTCTTCCCCTTCCATATTTCACTGCCACCGCCTGATTTAAGAGACCCCAGATGTTGTCTGTGACTTGCGTGGGATCGTTCTCCCTTGTCTCTCTGAAAAATCCCACTGAGGCAAACTCCCCAGGATCGGCACGAAGCCCGGAGCCCATGATCACAGCCTCACCCCAGAGAGGCGCTTTAAGACTGCAGCCGGTCATGAAGTCCAGATTGGGCATATACTTGATGACCGGATGCAAAAATTCCCCTCGCTGGAAGTAAAATAGTCTTCCCTTGATGGTATTGACGGCATCAAATCCAAATTCTATGCCGAATTTGCCGGATAACTGGTTCAGATTGGTGCCGATGCCGGCGAAGTTGGTATGATCGCCGATCAGAAACAGCCCTCCTCCGTTCTCCACAAAGCGCACTATTGCGTCAATTTCAGATGATTGGTAGGCGGAAGGAGTCTTTATTATTAATATATCATAATCATTTAGTATCTCATCGGTTAAACGATCAGATATAATATCGGGGACGACCTTCTGAGATCCGGATACATTCCATTCATTAAAAGACGGGCTTACAATACGGTCCACATGATAGGTATCATTGAGCCATTCGATCATGCTGTAAGAATTGTAGGTGGAATTTTCTCCATACCAATTCCGGTCAAGCTTGAGCGTGGAGAACTCCCAGATAGAGTGAATCTCATCCACTAAAACCCGTCCCTCTTTCTCTGTGCCAGTATCCAAAAAGAGTGCTGTGGAGGTCAAACAGAAAACGCCTAAAAATGCCGCCGCGAGAGCGATTGTGTTCTTCCTGTCAACCAGCATTTGGAAATCAAGCCCAAAATTTTCAGGAATTTTCAATCGGAGGAACAGCAACACCAGTGGTACGAAACTCAATATCAGCAACCAGGGGTCTGTGAAGATGTCATTCCTCACACCGGCCACTTCTGGCAGATCTCGGAAGAAAAATATGTGTACGAGAATGACATACCTCAGCAATAGGTAAAAGATGCTGGCGATAAGTGTCAGCAGAACGTGCTTTACGAACGATAAAATATTTTGCAACATCAAAAATAATATTAATAACGAACCGACGTATATCAAGATCCATGGGTAGAAACCAAGCTTTTCGAAGGTTACTGTAAAGGGGAATACCTTCTCCTGGGCAAGGATAAAGACCATTCCTCCATTTGCCGCTGCATCAATACCCGTCAGGTCCAGGATGTATGCTATGCTGTAGGCCAGAGCTCCCGCAACGTGATAGTTTGCTGCCAGAATATAGTAGATGGAAAGGGCCAGAGACTGCAAAATGAGAACTGTCCCGGAAAATATGGCAGCCAGCCAGATCATAATCAATCTGGGCGCGACCAGAGCCACTGCAAAACCAACAATACAGATGATCAGGCCTGCATTATAGGGATAAGGAATCGCCCCACTGGCGAGGAGCAGAGGGAGCAAAATGGCGCCATATTTCCGATCAATGGATGCTTCAGCCCTCCAAAAGGATACGACGGAAATTGCGATCCCCAGCAGAAGGCATGATAGGGCCGGAATAAAGCTGGCTCTCTGGCCATAAATATCAACCGAGAACAACCAGAATGCGGCTAATGGTATCAGTGCCAACCATAATAATTGCCTCATGTCTTTCTTCATGCTTTGCATCATGCCATCCCAACTTTTTGTGGAGTTAAAATCGTTCGCAATATCTCTATATTGCCCAACCACTGGAGCTGATACTGATCGCGGTTTTCTTTTCCTACTCCCTGCGATAGATGTTCCAGATTCTCATTAAGCAGGAACCTTGAGTCACCAATGAGGATCACATTCCCCTGACCTACGCTTTTCTGAATTATCAGATTATAGGCGACGCCATTGTAGCGCATCCATGCAATCGGCTTATACTCACCATCAGCCAAGACCGGATAGGCCTCCATGAACTTGGGCTTATGCCAGTACCGTTTCAGATTTTCCGGGGATACGATTGCCTGCCCTCCGGTAGCGTGGGTTTCTTCAATCCAGGGAAACGAGCCCAGAGGAAGCTCTCCAATCCCAAGGCCAAAAGACTTCAATATCAAGTCCATGGGACCGGCGCTTTTATGACCGGCGCACAGGATCAGCAAACCACCAGCCTCAACGAATTCTTTGATTTCCAAGGCTTCTTTGGCAGTATAGTCCTTGTTGGGAGCAATTATGATTGCGACCGAACCTTTGCGGATATCGGAAATGCTATTGTCTTTCTGCAAAATCTGAGGCAAAAAGCCATTTCGAAATAGATTTAAGGTCAATCCTGCCACGCCGTCATCTCGGTAGTTCTCCAGATTGAACTGGTTTAGATGAGTATAATCTATCCAGGCCACGTCCTCCTGAGGCTCATCATGAGCTTTCATCAAAGAATTATTGATGCTTGCGGCAAGTCCCAGTGAGAGGGCCGCCGCTAAAGCGAGGTATATCAGGAATCGCAGAGAAATTTTAATTCTATTTCTCTTGATAATAGTACGGTCTGCAAAGATATAAGCTATAAGGGCGAAAAGAAGGAAAAAGGATGCATAGTATTGATCGGTAGCATAACCTGATTCGCGGCTTGTCAGCCAGGATGCGGAATTGTAGACCAGATTATATCTAAACGGCAATTCATTATTGAATATATAAGATGTGTCCCCAAATACCAGCACCTTTCCCTTGCCATAGGTATCGCATGCTGCAATGACCAGGTCGCCCAGGACTTCGCCTGGTTCATAAATCCTGTCTCCGAGGTGTCCTGGCGTACTCTGATTGGATTTGTCTGAGAAAGCAAACCGTCCGATGATCAGGGGCCTGGCCTTGCCGCTAAGACTTAGAGATGCGCCTACGGAAGATGTGGTCAGATCAAAACCCAAGTTCCTGGTGACCGGATGGGGCAGGGCTGTGGCAGCATACTGCCAGTGTTCCGGGATATAGTCAGCGGTGTCGGAATTGATTCTAATTCCGGTTGGGTCAAGCACATCATTCAGATAATCTCTTCCGGATGCAAAATCTTGATCCGGGACAAACATAGATGTATGCTCGGCAAAGACCAGAAGGCCTCCGCCATTTTTCACATATTCTTTAATGCTCTGCAGATCGGTGGATGAGAATCCCTTCTTGAGGTTGAGCAGTATTAGGATATTGGCATCTTTTAAGGTGTCTTTCAATTCACGAGAATTTGTCGAGTTCAGGCTCTCTACCACTCCGCCCATATTCTCCAAATATCGCTTTATAGCTCCCACCGAAAAACCATCGTCC
>JAQTXY010000298.1 GCA_028688535.1 Methanothrix sp.
GCAGGGGAGACTGGCAGGGAGAGTATGAGACCTTTTACATATGGACGCAGAGGGTCAATTTGACGCCGGCGATGGAAGAGCGGATGCAGGATGCTATGGCCAAGGGCAGAGCGATGGTGGTGATCGATCCCGTGGCGGAATTGTCCAGAGAAGAATTGGCATCACTGCAAGATTACATTAAAAGCGGGGGCAGCGTTCTGCTTATGGTCTCTTCAGAGGGGCCCTGGTCCGAGGTAATAAGATCTTTCGGCATGCAGACATATTACCTGGAAAATAGTACAGCAAACGTTTCCATGATGGACCAGGCTTGGGCGTGGAAAGATGGATTGCCCATAGAGCCCTGGGGATTGGCAATCAAAGGAGGCAGGCCTCTTCTCGACATAAATGGACGGGTGGTATTGGCGCAGGCGGACTATGGCCATGGCAGGTTCCTGCTATTTACAGACTCTTGGGTATTCAAGGACGGCCTCTTTGCCAGGCCGGGCTTTATGGGCTACCCCAAGGTCGATCCCAGCATGGTGGACAAAGAGAGTTACGATTTGCAGGCGCTGTATAACCTGGAGTATCGCATATTTGAGGACTATTTGGGGTTTGATCGAAAATTGCCTAGGATGTAGTTTCAAGAGCCAAAATGGATATACACAATGTGCCAATAATAACCGGGATTCACAAGCCATTCTTAGTCAGACCCATGTCCTGTCATCTTCATATTCGTCTTTCTTGGGCAACGTTTTTTCTACGAAAGTCCATAGCATCAGCCCGTTATCTTGGGGCCTCGTATCCGCCCTCTAGCCTTCGATGAATCTATTGATTGAAGCTATACGGTCTTCATGCATAAATTTTTAATCCATTCATACTAACCTTAGCGAGATATAAATGAAAACAATGCTGCTTTTCACCTTAATGGCCTTGGCTGCCCTTTGCGTGATAGCTCAAGCGCAGACAATGCCCATACAGATTTTTGAAGACTCTCAATCAGCTCCGTTGTGGAAGGAGAAAGGGGATGTTCTCAGCGCTCAAGGTCAATTCGAGGATGCCATCAAGTGCTACGATAAGGCTTTGCAAATGAATTCTTCAGATGCAGAAATATGGACAGGAAAGGGCTTCGCTCTCTGTGATCTGGACAGGTTCAATGAGTCTTTGAAGTGCATGGACAAAGCTATTGATCTTGGCCTGAGGAAGCAAGCTGCCTGGAACAACAAGGGCTCAGTTTTCGAAGCTATGGGGAGCTATGAGGAGGCGTTAATGTGTCGAGAGAAAGCCCTGGAAATAGATCCGAGCTATAAAATGGGCTGGATTAACAAAGGCAGTAATCTGGATAAGTTGGGAAGGTACGATGAAGCAATCAAGAGCTGCGATGAGGCCATCAAGTTAGACCCGAATTATTCGGATGCCTGGTACAACCGAGCGGTTGTCTTGGGAAATATGAGCCGGTTCGAGGAAGCCTTGCAGAGCAACGATAAAGCTCTGGAGCTGAACCCTCGAGATGCTTTTGCTTGGGGAAACAAAGCCCAATTCTTGATCGCCCTTGAACGATACGAGGATAGCATCCAGGCCAGTGATAAATCCTTGGAGATTAATGCAAACTATGACCTTGTTTGGGCTAACAAAGGCAATGCTCTCTGTGGTCTTGGCAAGTATGATGAGGGTATACGCTGTTGTGAAAAGGCCCTCGAGCTGTCTCCTTGGATGGGTTCTGCCTGGTCTGGCAAAGGATTGGGGCTGATTGGCCTGGGCCGGTACCAAGAGGCGCTGGATGCTCTAGAAAAAGCTGTTGAGGTGGATCCGAACAACGCTATGAGCTGGTCCAATAGAGGTATAGCTCTAGAGATGATTGGTCAAAATGAAGAAGCTCTTGCATCCTATGACCGCGCAATAGAGCTTGATTCAGGCTTAGCTGCAACCGCCTGGTGCAATAAGGCCAGTCTCTTCTCTAGCCAGGGAAAATACGATGAAGCCATTTCAAGTATCGATAAAGCTATTGAAATCGACTCCAATAGCTCCGATCTCTGGCATGGTAAAGGCTTGGTGTTGGCAGAAGCTGGTGAGCATGAAGAGGCCCTGAAGTGCTATAATCAGGCTTTAGTGCTTGACCCGAGGTATGTAATGGCCTGGAGTGATAAGGCTTATGCGCTTTATAATCTTTCTAGATATGAGGAGGCTCTGCAGGCCATAGGCAAAGCTACAGAGCTTGATCCTCAAAATGCAAACATGTGGAATAACAAGGGTATGGTCTTAGTGGCTTTGGGAAGAAATAAAGAGGCCAACGAATGCTACAATAGGGCCATTGGATTTGGTGCTAAATCAGAACAGGATATAGATAAATGGCTCTTGTCCTTGATTGGATATTAGGATCATTCAATGCGAGGCGGCAGAGCGCAGGAATCTCACACAGGGTCCCTTTACAGGAACCTTATATCAACTCAGAGTGTGGCCTGCGCTCGAACCTGGCTGACTCTGTTCTCTGGTATATGGATGCAAAAGTATGGATTGGGAGTCCAGAGTCATGAATTAGGAATCAATAGTCGGGACACCGCTAAAGGGGCTTATCCGATGAGGTTAGATCTTTGTCTTCTTTGATTTGATGTTGTTTCGGTAGAATTATTAAAATTGGCTTATTATCAAAATCAAAAAAGCAACCTGAGCGAATCATCCAGGCGATCAATCGTCCTGGAAGAGACGAGGCCGAAGCTGTGGCCTTTGCATGGTTTGATACAAAAGATATGCGCCCTCTGGAGTCCAGAGCGTATGCCATTCTCAATGACGCCGAGCGAGATGTACCGCCTCCTGTGCTCGATGCGTTGCATAGTTACGAAGTCATACCGGTAGCCTGGAGCAGACGGGAAGCTATTCTGGCTGGGCTGACTGCGTGAAATGTCAACATTTTCTCGCATTAAATCTGAAATTGAATCATATCTCATAACATCGATCACAGTTACCTTTAAGTCGCAAGAGATCATAAAACATCCGCGATGGCATTTTCCAACGACCGGCAGGGGATAAACAAGAACATCCTGGTCAAGACCATTCAGACCATGAACCAGCACCTGCCCACCAAGCGACTCAATTTGGCAGAACTGATGACCATGGAGAAGCCCGGCATCAAGGGCAGAGATAATACCTTTTTCATCATAGAAAAGGCAGAACTGGATCTGATCTCCCAAAGCATTCCCCGCTTTCTCTGGAGCCGTCTGCGCCTGCCTTTGCTAATTGAGATGTCTCCTGACTTCGGCAATGGCGCTGCCCGGGTGCAGGGCGAGCCCGAGGCTGAGCTGGTGGCCAAGATCCTGGGAAAGGATAGGCCCCGAGAAAGGCAGATCATAATCTATCTTCCCGAGGTAAGGGAGCTGCGGCGGAAGCTTCCCACCACCACCCAGTATGCCTTTGTAACCAATCTCCGGGAGAGAGATGTAGACTGATAGCTTCATATTCTTTAGGCACTGATAGTAATTTATGGCTGATAGTAATCTGGCCGAAGCTGCGAAGCTTTTTGCCATGAAGATGAACCTGGGTGCTTACCAGGAGGCGGCCAAGATCAAATCCGATTTCGGCCTGCCCAATGATATGCTGAAAGAGGCCGTGCTCCAGGCCTACGATGCTAATATA
>JAQTXY010000299.1 GCA_028688535.1 Methanothrix sp.
GCGATGGGATTCCAGCAGAAAATATAGCTTCTGAACTAGAGATAAGCAAATCCTTGGTTAGGCAGTAAGTCGAAATAATCGTGGACATGGCTGAGATGAGGAAGGGATAGAAAAGATGATATTCAGAGAAATCGCTATCATGGAAAATGTAGGGGTCGTTTGTCACTATTTCTCTTGGGATCATAATACGGGCATTTATGTGCCTTATGATGATATGAGGTAGTGTGCCTATTTTGATGTAAATTTTCGTGGAAATATCGAGAGCAAGAGACAGACTTGCTGTTAACATGACCTCCGCAATCTCTATCTCTGCGAGATATAATAGCCCTGTATCCCAAGTCGCCAGACTTTAGGAGGGACACAGAGCCATGAACATATCAGATCTAGCAGAAGATTACCTTATCGATCCGAAAGAAGGAATGAGACGTTTAACTGCCAGCATGCTAAATGAAGCAATGCAGCTTGAGGCGGAAAAGCAGATCCAAGCTCGACGCTACGAGCGCACATCCAAGAGAAAAGCACATCGAAATGGGACGAAATCGCGAATTCTCAAGACAATTCACGGTGACCTCGAACTTCAAAAACCGCAAATCCGAGAATTCCCATTTAAGACCAAGGTTCTCAAAAGATATTCCCGCGTTGAGGAATCTGTAAGAATTGCGGTTGCTGAATCGTATCTTGAAGGTGTATCAACAAGGAAAGTCGAAAAAGTACTATCAAAACTTGGATTGGACAGTATCTCTGCCTCTGAGGTTTCACGAATCGCGAAAAAGTTAGATTAACAGGTTAAAGAGTTCCTTAATAGGCCTATTGAAGGAAGATTCCCTTATCTGTTCGTAGATGCGAGCTATTTCAAGGTCAGAACTGATGGTAGATATATCAGCAAGGCATTACTCTCTGTAACTGGCATTCGAGAAGATGGTTTTCGTGAAATTCTGAGTGCTGCGGTTGCAGAAAGCGAAGATGATTACTGTTGGCAGAGCTGCTTTGAAGACCTAAAGTCAAGAGGACTCAATGGCGTCGAATTAGTGGTATCTGATGGTCACAAAGGAATACAGTCTGCTGCTCAAAAAGCATTCATTGGTGCATCCTGGCAGATGTGCAATGTGCATTTCATGCGTGCAGTGCTTAAGAATATACCCAAGAAGGATAAAAAAGAAGTTGCTTATTTGCTGAAGGATTCCATTGAAGATGAACGAAAAATGCAAGAAGCAGCAGTTGTCATTGAAGGAATGGGTTATAAAAAGGCGGCTGACACAATAGATAGATTCCGGTTCGACCTATGGAACTACAAATCATTTCCCAGATCACATTGGAGAAAGATCCGGACCACTAATAGCCTGGAGAGAATTCACAAAGAGCTGAAACGAAGGACTCGCGTAACGGGAGCGTATTCCAATGATCAATCGCTACTTCGAGTAGCGGTCTGCATCATGATGGACATACATGAGGAGTGGATAACAGGTAATATGTATTTAACCTTGGAAGAGTAAATAGAATCGAGATACAGGGCCACCGTGAATTTACAGCAAACAGGGCACGCAACCTGATATGATGAAGAGGCAACTGCAAAAGCAATCGAAGAAGCCCTCAGATCGGATAAAGGGAAAAAGGCCCGAGAGAGTGGAAAGTCACTTTTCTGGGAAGAAAAGAGAGACTGACCTGCTAAAGGCAGTCAAGATGATAGCTAAATGATACGCAATTCAATACGAACCCTTGCGTTCCCCCTCATCCAGATAATGATCAAGCTGATCTCTGATGATGTCCCTCACCGTATGCTCTTTCTTAAAACCGAGTGCTTCTATCTTCTTCGTGTCTGAAAGTAATATGGGAACTTCTGCCGGTCGGAACCTCTCCGGATTAAAGACTATTCTTATCTCTTTGTCCCCAACATGGGCGACTACGCCACCATCCTGGGCCGAAAACTCCAGCTCTCCGCGCAGCATCATGCCGTCAACCTTCGTCTTTTCGAAATCAAGACCGAAGATGGACGAATTGTCGGGCTCGTTGGGCTGTGCTATGACCTTTTCTCCCTTGAAGGTCTCAATCTTGCTGACCGGATAGCCAGCTTCCTCAAGACACATCAGCAGATAGCTCATGACCGAATTAGTCCTCATGGAGCCCTGGTTGTACACATCTCCCCACTTGCCTTTCTCTGCCAGGAGCAGGTAGCCGTCTATGATATCATCCACGTGGCTCCAGTCGCGAAAAGCATTGACATTTCCTATGGTTATGGCTTGCTGCTCCCCAAACTTCAGTTTCATAACCTGGGCCGTAGCAACCGATGTTACGAACATGTTGCCTCTGCCTGCTCCCTCGTGGTTGAATGCCCGGGAGATGACGGTCTTAACGCCATAAGAGTACCAATAGTTTCTCATGAGAAAATCGCCGTAGACTTTGCTTACGGCATAAGGAGACATAGGCCGGAGAGGATTGGTCTCAGCAATGGGCACTTCGGGTATCTGCAAAGGAGCAGGGAATATGCTGCCGTATTTCTCCATTGCCTTTTTGTATTGCTCTTCTGAAGAGAGCACCAGACCGTACTCCTCACTGCTTCCCGCAAAAACCACTACAGGATCCACATTTTTAATGCGAATGGCTTCCAGTAGATTCGATGTCCCCCAGCAGTTGCAGAGCATGGTCTCATTGGGGTCCTCGAAAGATCGAGGCACAAACGATTGGGCTGCCAGATGGAAAATAATATCCGGCTCGCTGGCGGTGATGGCGCTCCCTATGCTCGATATGCTTTCCAGATCGCCTTCCACCAGGCGGACTTCTTTTCCCAGGCTCAGACGTAACATGTTATGCGGCACTTTGCCATCTGCCCGGCGGCGTATCAGGCCAAAGACATTTGCGCCTTCCTCTACCAGCCGTTTGGCCATTCGTGACCCGACGAATCCGCTAATTCCTGTGATCAGAATATTTTTGTCTAGCAAATCCAAATATATCGCCGCCTTATTTTGCATAGGTTTTTAGAAGCTCTTTTACCCCATCCACCAGGTTGAATCTTGCTTTGAAGCCCAGCACCTTCTCAGACTTGGTTGTGTCGGAAAGAGTATGCAAAACGTAGTTCTTTATGGGATTTGGCACATGTTGCGCTTTTACATTCAGTCCCATCGCCTGATTCAAAATATCGATAGTTTGGTTGAAGGTGTAGGCCTTTCCGGTACCCACATTCACAATGCCGTGATAGTCCGACTGCATTGCCATTTGCAGGGCACGTGTCACATCCTTAACATAAGTGAAATCCCTGGTCTGCAAGCCGTCTCCGAATATTATGGGCGTCTTTGCATCTTGCATCTCCCAGAGAAACTGAGTAACCATGTTGGCATACTGCTTCTTGGCCGTCTCCTTCGGTCCGTACACCGAGAAAAATCTCATGCCTACGGAGTTTACATCGTAGAGCTGCTTGTAAAGCTCTGCCATCCTCTCCATGGCCAGACGGGCTTCCGTATAGTAGTCGGCGACCTTAATGGTCATGTCTTCGCGATGAGGCGGCAAAAGGCCGTTATAGAGAGAGGAAGAAGAAGCATAGACCACCCTTGACCCTGACTTCTTGGCCAACTCGAAGACGGCCGTAAAGCCGTTGAGAGCTTCTCCCAC
>JAQTXY010000300.1 GCA_028688535.1 Methanothrix sp.
TCACCCTCCATATTGGCCATATGGGCCGGCGTATGAGCCTCTGCTACCAGCTCCAATGGTGCAGGCTTTGCCTTAAAGACCGCTACCTTCTCGCCATCCACCAGACCCGACTGCATGAGCTTCTCGAATGACGGCTGGATTCTCTCTTTTAGTACGCTAAATCCTCGCTTTCCGAAATCCTCGTGATAGGTAATTGCGACCAACATTTTTTGTGCCCTCTAACGCCATTTCTATAGCTCGGTGATCCGGGGGTATCTCTCCAGCAGCATTCCCTCGACAACGATCGGCATCTGCCTATTGGCATCCTTTACGGCGCTCTCCAGCTGCCAATCCGACGAGGAGCAGATGGTGATCAAAGGCTCTCCCTTCTTCACTCTCTCGCCCATCTTCCGGTGGATAATAACTCCTGCCTTCTTGTCTGCAGGTGCGCCGGCCATGCGAGCCAGCTCCACCAGCCGTTTATTGTAGAAGGCCACGATATAGCCTCCTGTCGGAGCGAGAATGTCCTCACAGTTGTCCCCTATGGCAATCTCCTCGCTCTTCACCTGGGGATTGCCGCCCTGGGCCTCTATGATCTCCATGAGCTTTTTATGGGCTTTTCCGCTGGTGAGAATATCCTCCGCAGCTTTGTAGCCGTCACCGCGCCCGGCGACTCCACCCATCTCCAGCAAAATGCCGGCCAGTGAAAGGCTCTTTTCCTTCAGGCTATTCGGGCCCTCTTTATTCTCCAGGACACTGAGGGCCTCGCGTACCTCTACTGCAGGACCAATAGTCCGGCCTACTGGCGAACCGCCGAAGGTCATGGCACATTCCACACGAATGCCCAGGCGCCCTCCCAGATCGATGAGGTCTTTAGCCAAAGTGCGACCTGATTCGGAAGTGGCTAGCTTTGTGCCGGGACCTACTGGCATGTCCACCACAACGGCATCAGCACCTACAGCTCCTTTCTTGGCCATGATGGAGGCGAGCATCTGGCTATAGGGATCGACGGATAGCGCGTATTCAGCTTTAATCAGCTTGTCGTCGGCGGGAGCAATGTTGGTCGCTCCACCCCAGACAATGACCCCGCCTACCTTCTCAGTGAGTTCTTTGATCTCTTCGGCATTGAACTCCACGGGTGCCAGTATTTCCATAAGGTCCGCGGTTCCGCCGGCGCCGGTAATGGCACGGGAACTGGTCTTGGGAATAAGAAGGCCGGCAGCAGCGACTATCGGCACCACTAGCAAAGAGACCTTATTGCCGGGGACGCCTCCAATGCTGTGCTTGTCCATGACGGGATGGGTGTCGAAGTGAATTCGCTCACCTGTATCAATCATGGCCTTGGTCAAATAATACACCTCCTCCGAATCCATATTATGAATATAGGAGGCAGTGACGTAAGCAGAAAGCTCAATCTCACTGAGGTTATTATCCACAATATCCTGTACGATGGTCCGGATCTGTTCCTCTGTGAGCTTTTTCTTATCCATTATGCTTTTTATATAGCAGAGAGAGGCAGGCTTGGGTGCAGGTAGAACATCCACAGTGATGGGATTCTTCAGGTCTTTTAGAGCCTCTGTAAAGATGCCTATCTCCCCTGCCTTGACCATCTCCATAGTGACGTCGAGAAGGGCTGTAGTTGCGGCGCCCTTTGTTCTGACCCGGACACGATCACCGGCGTTAAGGCCTCTCTCTCTGGCATCCACTATGTTAAGCATGACTTTATGCTGACCAATCTCGATATCAAAAGGACGAACCTGCAACATGCAAAAGACCTCTTCATATACAATTTATAATAAATTTAGTTTTCCAACATGGTTAGTGATCTGATCCATTCACCGCGGGCCTCGCGTGTGGTTCCCACAACCAACCTAAGGCCTTGAGCAGTCTCTTCCAGCACGCCTTTGGCCTCAATAGTCTCGCCGGGCAGTGCCTGGCCAGCATAGGTATGAGAATAGCAGAATATCTCTTTTACCTCAGGGTGATCCAGATGGAAGATGGCGGGACTATCAAAGGCAAAATCGGCATTTGTTACTCGCGCCTCAATTTGTCTCTCTCCCGCCGGCTTGCCGGCAGGCTGTGTTTGTATCTGGTTCCAATCGCGGGTGAAGAGAAGGTCAAAATAGGTGCCATCGATCATGCCTCGATTTCCTTTGCGCTTCTCATGCCGCATGAATTCCTCGAAACTGATCTCCGGCTTTCGCTTGGCGTAGATCTTTTGCCAGGTTGGCTCGTCTAGATCGCCAATTATTCCTTTTGCCTTGGCCCGAGCCACGATATCCCTGGCTTTCCACCAATGGGGGCCATAAACCACAAAATCGATATCTGAACTGGGACTGTCGAGACCCACCAGCATGGACCCGGTGATGCCCATCTGCTCCCACGGCACTCCTGCTTCTGCCAGCAGGACGGCAATCTTGCTAACTCTCGGGTCGCGTTTTGCCACGGATAAAAGGCCTTCAGACGGCTGATAAATTCTCTGTACCTCTGAAATGGGAACAACATGCAGGTCCTGGGCCCAATCCGGTCGCTCTCGCCTGAGAAATTCATAGGCCGGATCGAAATCCATCTTACGATAGCGGATGCCGTCAGCCTCGCGCTCTCCTGCGGCATCGGGAACATAGCGAAGCATTGAGCGGAGGCCATTGGGGTGGCTGTAGTCGGCCACAGCAAAGATCCATCCTTCAATGGTAGCAAAGAAGTCTCTGATCCTGGCCCTCACGATATCGCCTTCATTACTCTTTCAAGGCCTGCCCCAGGACGAATTATCTCTCGTTTCTGCAGATCCAGCAGAGTTGAGGATTGTCCGTATTTGCATTTCCCTCCGTCCACAACGCTGTCCACCCTATCCCGGATATCCGGGGAGACGGAAGCTGCGGTTGTGGGTGGCAGGGCACCTGTGCGGTTGGCGCTGGTGGATGTGATGGGTCCGGCCAGATCGATGATCCTTAAAGCCGTCTCATGATCAGGGTATCTGATGCCGAGCAAAGGCGAGCCGGCGGTGAGTATATCCGGCACAATAGGCTTTTTCCTTACCAGAACGGAAATGGGCCCCGGCAAGAGCTGCTCGAGAAGGTCCAGATCATCTCGGCTCACCTCTGCAACGTTCATCAGCATGTCGAAGTTGGAGACCGCCAGGAAGATGGGATTGGATAAGGGCCTTTTTTTAATCTGAAATACCCTCATCACTGCTTGCTCATCAAGAGCATTGGCGCCCAGGCCGTAAACAGTCTCGGTAGGATATACTATGACCCCTCCACCAATTACATAGCGAGCTGCACTGGCGATCATTTCTCAGTTTTCCGTTTGATGCTGGCAATGTCTCCTAAAGTCAATCCACGACCGGAGCTGCCGGACTTGACACGAGTCTCGCTCGCCTGATCGGATAGTACGATCTTTAGCTCTTTCTCGAGCTTCTTTCTTATTCCATCCTCTGGAGAGATCTCCTCTCGCTCGATCTTCTTTAATAGAGTCGCCTTCTCTTTGATACGCCCTCCCAGTTCTTCTGGAGAGAGGCCCAGTCCCTCCCGCGCCTCCCTTATCTTGCGCCCGAAATCCGGAACCATCTCTGCCAAGTCCTTGAAATGGTCGCGTGGTTTAGGCCGAGGTACTG
>JAQTXY010000301.1 GCA_028688535.1 Methanothrix sp.
AAGTAAGCTATTATCCCGATAATCATTGCCTGGTGGCTGCAAAGATGATTCCTGAAGAAGAGAGAAGCGATGTCCGAGAGATGGTCTGGGAAATGAGCCGGATGACCAACAAGATCCTGATTTTTGGACTTGTCCTCATTCTTGCCATCCTGATGTGCTCATGAACTGTAGCATATCATTGGCGAATTGAGAATCCAGCATGCTGTTTAATCTATTTGGGTAAAACGCCATTTATCTTGGTCATGAGCAACCAAATAGAAATGTATATAACTATTGTCAAAATAAACAAAATCTTTATTTTAATTTTATTTTCATCCCAGAACTCCTTATCCCGAAGGTGATAAAGAAGTACTACGACTGCTTCCATAGACAGTATGTCAATTCCTAAAAGGAACCACTGAAGATCATTGCAGCTATGCCAAGAAAAAATTGAACATCCTATAGCGATTGCTAAAACTTGAGTACAAAAAAATGCACCTCCATGAGAATATATGATGAATTTCAAGCCGCTCAATGTTGCATTGTTCTCAAAATCGGTACATGATGCCTGCTTGGGAAATTGAATATTGGCTCTGATTTTATCGTTAAGATCGTATATACATGCACTGAGTTGTGCCCACGCCAAAGCTAAACAAAACGCTATTGGGGGATATATCAATGCTACAGATGCATCGTTCGGCGCGTAGTTTTGACTTCTTTGAATGAGTCCTAGGCTCATTATGGCAGCCGCAAGGGTTAATGTTATTGATAAGATTCCTTGCCGTAATTCGATCCGCTTTAGGATTTCTTCTCTGAACGAGATATATTCTGCAATGGCAAAATCATTATCGTTACCGGAAAGGCCGGTTGTAGGTATATTCTTTGATCTCTTCTCCTCTTCGCCCTCATCTGCCATCAATCTTATTATACTAATTGATAATTAAATACTTTTCGAGACATATTCTGAGCTTTTTTTTTATTATATAAAATCCTGAACATACGGTTTGTCTCTCAAGCGCCATCCCATGCATGCATCCCGGCGAGCTTCTTGGTGATCGGGTGCTGCGGCCCGTACTCCTGCTCTGCCAGCCTCTTGATCCGCCAGATCTCGGAAAGAAGCTTGCCGATTTCCTTCGTTACGTACTTGCGATTTTGCTCGGTCATGAGTCCACCTGCTTGCAGCTATTCAATCCTTCTCTTGAAGTCGATGCAGTTCCAGCCGGGCTCCACACGGGTCTCAAGGTGGCTGCAATAGCCTTTTGGCTCCGCTGGCCGGTCATTTATCCAGAAATGGCAGCGTTCACAAATGCGGCGTCCGGGGATGAAGGATTTGCATAGTCCATCCGGAGAAGTATAGCCTAATAATGTGCAGCAAAGGCCTCGATCATTTCCAACAGGCCGTTCATCCATCCAAGCTTCACAGTTGGAGCACTTGGGCAGGTCGTCAGGAATAGCGCTTTCTATTGGCTCTTGAGCCTCTTGGTTTTCTTCCGGAGGGAGTGGTGATCCGTCCGGAGCATAATCCACGGTCAGAATCTTCTCTGGATCCGTTTCTACTATGTTGCCCTGGGCATCAACTGCCTTGCATCCCTCCAGACGGAACTTGAGCCAGATGGCGTTGGTGCTTTCGTACTGATCGGCAATGGCTGAATCTCGCAGGGTGCAATCACAACCCCGATGCATAAACATTCCGTAACCTTTTTCGTCCTTGAATACACCTATTAGCAGGTCCCGAAGAGGTTGGCCGCAGCGGTTACATTTTATCGACATGTCTTGGCTCATCTCTGTATTTCTCTTGTGCGATCCGCAAACGTTTGATAAACATTCCCTAAAATCGCCCTCGCATTTTACCTTTCTCGTGGTACTCAGACGCCAAAAGGGATATCTTGTCGCCTATGGGAATGGTCAAGTCTTTATCCTGCAACCGGGCTATCCCTTCCTCAATGTAGTTGATCCAGATCTTCTCTTTCGCCTCGCCAGCCTTGCGATATTGTGCCTCTATCTCCCGGTAAACTGCATCATAGTCCAGGCCTGCCATGACCAGATTGGAGCAGTCCGGGGCGTCTCCCGGCCGGTTGGCGATCAGCTTCATGATGAATATGTCCTCCAGGGAGGCATCCCTGATCACCAGCATTCCAAAGGACCTGATTCGAGTAGCCCTCTGCCACATAGCCTCGGAGAGGTCGAAGTCGTAGGAGATCCGCTCGGCGAAGACGTCCAGATTGCGCCCGCCCTTCACCGCCAGCCGCTTGATGCCCAGCCGCTCATGCCTCTTCTCCGGGCCGACGATCTCAAAGCCCAGGGCCTTGGCGGCAGCAAGCAGCCTTTCTTTATCCTCCTCGCTCCGGCAGACGACATCGATATCCTTGGTGGCGTCTTTGAGCCCCAGCTCCAGCATCACGGCTCCTCCTATGAGCAGGGCCTCGACCTTATGTTCCAGAACCTGGCCGAGCTGTTCGAGCACCTCGTTGATCTCCTCGCGCCTGGAGATCTTGTCAGAGTTTGATATCATAGAGATCTGTCCTGTCCTCGATATCTTCCATGGTTGGATAGCCCTTGATCCTCTCGCCCTGCAGCACTGCTTTCAGATCTTTCATCATGGAATGATCGATAGCCTCCAATTTATCCCTGTTCTTGAGATAGAACAGCACGCAAAAAAGCTTCTGGGAGAACTCCCATGCCGAGTCCAGGGAGTGTATGAATACCTCCTGGATGGACAGCTCCCTCTTGGGCAGGGTGTAGTAGTAATCCCTCAGCCCCAGCTCGATCCCGTAATCCTCGTAGGCGGAAAAGGAGGTGAATGTGGCGTCCTGCGGCCTCAGGCTCTTGAAGAGCACGCTTGTCCCGTAGCTCTTGATAAGTAGGGCTTCACGGGGCACGAGGCGCAGGACCTGGTATTCTTGAAGTGAGGTCACGAAGTCCTTCAGCTCCGGCCAGACGATGTAGTTGAAGGAGAAAAGATAGGCCTTTCCCTGCCTGGAGCGGCTGACCACGCCCACCCAGAGGAAGCCCTTCAGATAGCCGTACAGGGTATCACCGGGGATGCCGGTCTCTAGGGCCAGGGCCTCCAGGCTCCTGGGGGTCCGGTCCAGCCTGGCGAGCAGCTCCACTCGCCTCAGGGAGAGGATCTTGTGCAGAGGCGAGGCCCGGTGGCTGAAGTAGAGCTTCTTGAAGGCCTCTGCCGGGGGCGTGCCGGCCAGGACGACCTCGCGCCCTCTCCGCTCTGCCAGTCCTATCTCCACCAGGTGAGTTATGAGCCGGGAGACGGTCTCCCTGCGAAGCCCCAGCTCCGCCTGGAGGACGCGGGGATTTACCGGCTCTTTAGATCCGGTGATGAGGACAAGCGCTCGGATGTCGTTCTGGCTAAATGGCATTCTCTTTAAATTAGATCAATAATCTATATAAATGTGATCCTGATTCAAGATAACATTGTCCTAAAGCAGCTATGGGAAGGAAGCCTGAGGGCGGCCTGCTGGCGGGGAGCTGTGCGTCTTTACATCAAGAAAAATTTATAATATATGAACAACTGATAAATATCTATGAAACAGATTTGGTGTTTTGCAATGTTGGCCATGGTCTTCTTGGCCATGGGGATTTGTGCGGCGGAAGTTC
>JAQTXY010000011.1 GCA_028688535.1 Methanothrix sp.
AAGGAACATGAAGGTATTGTTGAAGACCGTGTCAAAGATATCCCTTCATCAGAGTATCCTACATTCTATTATGAATCCCAGGCCGACCAAAAACTATGGTTCGCTTACACACCGGTTGGCGGAAATATCTTTGATGGATGCGCAGCCAATAATATCGCATCAACGCTTGGGTCCAGTACATCTTATGAGATCGAACCGGAGTGGTTGCTGACTCAAAATCCTGATTTCATATTCCTGGATATGATGCAGGGTACGGACAGCGGCCCGGGAAAGAGCGAAGAAGATATGGCTGCCCTGTGGCAGAAGCTTAAAGACAAGAGGATATTCCCGGGATTTCTCGATATCAAAGCAATCAAGAACAACAATATGTACATCATAGATAGAGATATCTCAAACGGTCCAAGATGGGTCGTAGGTCATGCATATTTTGCCAAATGCATGCATCCTGAACTGTTTGAGGATATCCATCCTGAGGAGTGGAACCAGGAATACCTTAAGGAATTCTTTGACCTGGATATAACAGGAACTTGGGCATATCCCATGCCCAAGTAAATATATTTTCTATGAATCAAACATTTCAGTCTCTTGGAGGAAAGAAATATGCAACCAAATAAATCGGAGATTAGGGAGTTGGTGAGAGCATTCTGGGACAATCCTCACCATGACTATGATGCCGCAGCAGCCCACGGGGTTAACTCTCCATCAGAGAAGGAGATGTGGAGAGCAGCAATGAGCCAATTGCTCGGCACCAACAAGAGCTTAAAGATCCTGGATATCGGCACCGGCACAGGCTTTCTGGCGCTGCTGCTCGCCGAGATGGGATACGACGTCACTGGAGTTGACTGGGCAAAAAGCAAGATACAAAAGGCAAAAGATAAAGCTGCAGCTCTGAAGACCAAGGTAAATTTCGAGGTACAGGATGCAGAGACGCTATCATTTCCAGACAACACCTTTGATGCCGTGGTGAGCAGGCATGTGATCTGGACTTTGGCCGATCCTCTGACTGCAGCTAGAGATTGGACCAGAGTTGTTCGCTTTCAAGGAAAAGTCATAGCAGATATTCCCCATATGAAATCACATTCAGGAAACCATCACTTTGGAGAAGAGGTGGGTAGAAATCTGCCATTTTATAACGGAGCTGAGCCTGAAGAGGTGGTGAGCATGTTCAAGCAAGCCGGATTGACAGATGTGGACCTACTCACATTAGAAAAACCAGCCGACCTGGATAAAACGACTGTGCTTGTGTATGGCGAAAAAGGATGAGAGGTTAGCAGAGGAAGGATAACGGGCATGACACCAGAGATATCCAATAGGAATGTCAAATCGGATTTGAGTATTGAATATCAGAAGTTCATTGGCAGAAAGATATTCTTTCTTATATCACTCATTCTGGGAATAATTCTCCTGGGGGGCTATGCGGCCACACAGGGCTCGGCTGAGTTGAGTGTCCTAAATGTATATTCCACCATTGGAGCAAAATTCTTCCCAGGAGCATTCGAAACCAACTGGTTTTCAGAACAGATCGTATGGGGGTTGAGGCTGCACAGGATCTTCATGGCGATTGTAGGTGGAATTGGTCTGGCCATCGCAGGAGCTGTCATGCAGGGAATTTTAAAAAATCCTCTGGCCAGCCCTTTTACATTGGGGATATCGTCAGCCGCAGGATTTGGCGCTTCTCTGGCCATGATCATGGGTGCAGGATTCGTGGGTGGAGAATACCTCATTATTGGCAACGCATTCATATTCACCTTTTTTGCCTCACTTGCCGTTCTGGGTCTTGCAAAGTATAAAGGGATCACCTCCGAGACATTGATCCTGGCAGGAATCGCAGTCAGTTATATCTTCTCGGCTATGACCTCATTTTTGCAGTACCTGGGTGATGCCGATCAGGTGCAGGGTGTGGTCTTCTGGATGATGGGCTCTCTGGGCAGATCCTCCTGGGACAAAGCTGCGATTGTTGCCGGCATAATTCTCCTCTGTTTTCCCTATCTGCTCCTCCGATCCTGGGATATCAATGCCATGGGAACCGGTGACGAGACTGCCAAGAGCTTGGGTGTGAATGTTGAGCGAACGCGAGTCTTATGCATGATGCTGGTATCAGTAATCGTTGCAAGCATTGTCTGCTTCACCGGCACAATCGGATTCATTGGACTTGTATCACCACACATAACAAGAATGGTCATTGGAGGAGACAATCGATTCCTTCTACCGGCCTCCGCCCTTGTAGGAGCATTATTACTATTAGGCGCTGACACGGTGGCCAGAACGATTCTAGCTCCTGTAATACTTCCCGTGGGGATAATGACTTCCTTTATTGGAGTGCCGTTCTTTATTTACCTATTCTTGCGCAAAAAGAAGGAGTTATTCTAGAGATGGGACCGACATGGGATCAGGGAATTTGTTGCTCTTCTCCCATGCGTCCTTCCTGGATTTGGCAAATAATCACACTTAGTGATACTAGATAAATAGATAGTTTTATTAATAATGCCGACATCTAGCTCTTCCAAGCAATGGCCTAGGTTATGCGCAATGGGCGCATAGGCGAATCGACTGCTATTCGACGGAGTGCGATAGTTTATGGTAAAAATCACGATTAAGGATCTGACCTTTAGCTATGCAAGCAACAAAATCTTGGATAATCTGAACGTGGTAATTGATTCATCAGAGATCCTCAGCCTGGTGGGTCCTAATGGGTCAGGCAAGACCACCCTCATAAAATGCATGGATCGCATTCTCAGGCCGAAGGGGAGCATTCTTCTCGATGCCCGCAAACTTGAAGATATGAGCGGGGTGGAGATTGCCCGCGTTTTCGGCTATGTACCACAGTCCAGTTCAACGCCCTTAAACACAACCGTTTTTGATACCGTGCTCATGGGCAGAAGGCCGCATATTAGCTGGCGAGTCTCAGACGCAGACCTTGATAAAGTGGCAGAAACCCTTGAACTCTTGCACCTGGAGAAGTTTTCCATGAGAGATTTCTCACAGCTTTCCGGCGGCCAGAAGCAAAAAGTCCTAATCGCTCGCGCCTTATGTCAGGAGCCGGAAGTATTGCTATTAGACGAGCCAACCTCCAACCTGGATATGAAGCATCAGCTTGATGTCATGGAAACTATAAGCTCACTTGTTAAGGAGAAAGGCATCTCTGCAGTCATGGCCATACATGACCTTAACCTGGCCTCCAGGTTCTCTGATAAGCTGGCTATGTTGATGGGCGGGAAGGTATATGCTGTAGGCAGCCCTAATGCACTTATTACAGAGAGCAACATTGGATACGTCTATGGGATTGAGGCACAGGTGATGAATGATCTTGACAAACCCTATGTTGTCCCCATCCGATCTATGAGCGCAAGCACTGTATGTAGCTGAAAAGCACATCCATTTAAGCAAGAGACGATCGAGTCCGAATCGTCTCCCAAAATTTCATTTTACTCAATGATCTTTCTGAAGCTGATCGATGCTACAATGAAGATAACGACATCAAAGGCAATTACAGCCATGAAGTCCACGGGGACATTTGCCACATCTCCGCTTATCATCAAACCCCTCACCGCGTCCACTGCATAGGTCAATGGATTTAAAACAGCTATGGACTGCAGAAATGGGGGCATCAGCGTTATAGGATAAAGGGCATTGCTGGCAAAGAAGAGCGGCATAATCATGGCCTGGCCGATGCCCATGAAACGTTCCCTGGTCTTCATGAGAGATGCCACAAAAATAGAGAGAGCGGCAAATCCTCCCGAAACCATGAATAGCATTATGAAAGCGGCTAAGATGTAGATGGGGTTGGCAATGAACTTCACACCGAGCAGGATGGCAACCGGGAAGATTATCAGAGCCTGGACCACAGCCCTGACCCCGGAAGCGATGGCCCGGCCGATGACCGTGGCGTATCTGGATGCAGGAGCCACCAGCAGGCGCTTTAAAATGCCTGTCTCCCTCTCCCAGACAATGGTGAGACCATAAAAGACAGAGACGAAGATGGTTGACTGAAGCAGCACGCCAGGGGTAATGTAATCGATATAAGGGATGCCGTTGGTGGGGATGTCCCGCACATGACTCATGACTGTTCCATAGACCGCCAGCCACAAGATTGGCTGAACGGCCCGGGTGTAAATCTCTGTACGGTCGTGCTTGAGCCTTCTCATCTCAAGCTCGATCATAGCGAACATCTCTCTTAGTGAATCATTAAATGCCATAATGGTAACCTGATTGGTCCTGCATATGTCTCATTCCGGCATATTTTAAAAAAACATCATCCAGTGTAGGCCTCGTCGATCTAATCCATTGCAGCGAGATTCCTTCGCTCCTCAAGACATCGATTATCAAAGGCATGGCAATCTCTCCATTCTCGACTGCAACGTCCATGACCGAGTCGTGAACGGTGGCATCATTAACGAAATTCAGAGCTCTGATCTTCGTCAGAATATTCAAATCCTGTCTAAGAGGCGCAGTAGAAGGATGCATCGAATCAGTCCCGTTGTTTGCCAGGCAAAAGGATATGATCTCGCCATGAAGTGAGCGTTTAAGCTCGCTAGCGGTGCCGGTTTTTACAATTTTACCCTGGTTGATTATGGCGACCTCATCGGAATACAGGTCAGCCTCATCCATGTAATGGGTATTAAAGAAGACCGTGGTGCCATATTCTTTCTTGAACGATCTCAGATTCTCCCAGACTGCTTTTCTGGCGGAAGGATCTAGACCTAGAGTAGGTTCGTCCAGGAAGAGAATTTTGGGCTTGATCAGCAGGGCACAGGCAATCTCAAGCCTGCGGATCATGCCACCGGAGTATTTCTTGACGGGCCCGTTTGCTACATCCTCCAGGCCCATATTTTGTAGAGCATCCCAGATGGCCTTCTTTCTCTGAAGGGAGGATACACCATAGATCTTGGCATAGATGAGGAGATTCTCAAAGCCGGTGATATCAGTCCAGACGCTCATCTCCTGGGGCACATAACCGATGATCTTCCTGACCTTATCATCATCCTTGTCTACATCATAGCGAAAGGCACGCGCAAGTCCCATTGTAGGATGGATCTGGGTGGTCAAGATGCGCATTAAGGTTGTCTTGCCAGATCCATTGGGACCAAGCAAGGCAAAGATGCTGGCCGCCTTGACAGTCAGATCGACTCCGTCCAGAGCGTTTACCTTGCCGTCATAAACCTTTGTAAGCTGCCTTATATCAATTGCAGATGCCATATTCACCTTCTGGATATTTCTTTCATATCTTTTGATTTGATATATAAATTCTGCGATTAGTAGCATAAATATTCAGTATTTATCAGATTAATTTACATGATAATTATTACTACTAGATTTAATTTTACTAATAAATGTTAATAATCAAGTTTGACTCACAATGAGACTAGATCCTCAGTGAAATCCGGTTCTTTGATTTCAGATTTGATTGATAATACAACAAATAAAATTAGCAACAATTTTTGCTACATTAATTATAAATAGTATGAAAAAACTCGTTAGATCATGCAATTAATGTGAACCACTACGGAGGAGTTTAAATAAATAGAAAAAATGTGATGAATTTAATGCAGTATGCAATATTGGCATTGTTTTTCTTAGGCCTGGCAGCAGTGCCATCAACTGCAGAGATCACAATAAAAGAGAAGATCGTGGATGAAACAGCGAATTCGATAACGATTGTCGACGAAGTTGGAAGGACCGTAACTGTGAGCTTGCCCATTAAAAAGATCATATCCACTGACTACCGTCAGATGGAAGTTCTGCTCGCTCTCGGAGCAAGGGAAATGATCGTTGGCGTTGATAACACATTTCACAAACGGATGCCTTATTTCGGCCTAAGAGAGGTTGCTGATGTGGGAATTCATTCCCAGGAAGTTAATTACGAACAGGTGCTGGCGCTGAAGCCCGACCTGGTTATAATACCAGCCAGACAAGGAGCAACAGCCGATGAGATATCCGAGAAACTCAAAGGCGTACCAGTTATTGCTATGGGCTTGGCCAGCAGAGATCATATAATTTTGGAAACAGAGATCATGGGAGAGCTTCTCGATAAAAAGGATGAAGCAAGCAAGCTCATCAACTGGATAAAGAAGTACGATAGCATTGTGGAAGAGCGAACCAAGGACTTGAAGCCAGAGGATACTCCCACATTCTTCTATGAATACATGTCTGATCTGAATAAGAAATGGTGGGCCATTGCCCCAAATGATCCCAGTGCAGGAAGGGCAGCTGAAGGATGCGGCGGAAGAAATATCGCCACCGACCTCAATACAAATGATACAACCTCAACCATGGAAGTGGAAGCTGAGTGGGTTCTCTCCAAGGATCCGGAATATTTCTTTATGGATTTCATGAGCACGGGAGTTATGAGCGGTCCCGGAAGGACTGAGAACGAGGTTAAAAATAATCTAACCAATCTGATTGAGGAGAGAGCAAATGAGGGATTCTCCAATTTTAAAGCTGTGAAGGACAATCACATATTTACACTGAACAGAGACTTTATTTCAGGACCACGCTGGGTTATAGGCCATGTTTGCATCGCCAAATGGCTTCATCCCGATCTATTCAAGGACATCTCTCCTGATGAAATGAATAAAGAATATCTAAAGGATTTCCAAGGATTGGAATTGGAGGGAACATGGGCATATCCTGCACCCTAAGTAATAAATCTCAAGCAGAAATGATCCGCAAGCAGATAGATAGGCATATTGTTGAACTGATGATGGTCAGCCCCATCATCTGTTAATATTTTTGAATCCCGGAAGGATTTTAATAAAGATACCGATGATATGATAATACTATTAATCTATGATCTTTTTTGCTACATAATATATAAATAGTATTAAAAAATTTCAGGTCCTCGATGGATCGTAGGTCATGTATTGTTTGCCAAACTGTTCCATCCGGATCTATTCGAAGATCTGGACCCGGCTGAATTGAACAAAGAGTATCTCAAGGAATTCCAGGGATTGGAGTTAGAAGGGGCTTGGGTGTACCCGGTTCCGACGTGACCCTACCCAAGAACGGCTTAATGAGCCGATTAATATTGCCTAGAAAAGGGATGTAGGGGCAAATGTCCCCCACATTCCTGAAATCCGCTGAGGATGGGTCCACAACTGTGATGAAGAGATCGGATTGAGATATAGATTTTGATAGAGTCATAAATTGTATGATAATAATTGTTTATAGTATAGTTTCATGCTACATTAATCTTAAATAGTATAATAAAGCTTGTAGAATCCGACAGGTTTTGTCCATGAATAAGGAGGGAAATCAAGGAACATGTCGAATCTGATGAAAATTATGAAATGTGCAATATTGTTAATGCTCTTCCTGAGCCTTGCCGTATTGCCATCAACTGCAGAGATTACGATTAAGGAGAAGATTTTGAATAAAACGAACGACTCAATAACCGTTATCGATGAGATAGGAAGAACAGTTACCATTGATTTACCAGTCAAGAACATCATTGCTGTTGACTATCGTGGAATGGAAACGCTACTTGCTTTAGATACCGAGGATATGTTCGTAGGCGTTGATAAATCCTACCACACCCGCTATCCATTCTTAGGACTGAAGGATACTCCTGAAGTCTCACTGACGCACGCTACGGAAATGGACTACGAGAAAATACTTTTGCAGGAGCCGGATTTGGTGATAGTGCCTCGCAGTCAAGGGGCATTGGCTGATGAAATCACTAATAAGCTGCAAGGTGTACCAGTTCTAACCTTAGATTTGGGCCACAGAGCCCACTTAATTCCTGAGGTGCAGATAGTCGGGCAGATTCTGGGAAAGGAAGCCGAAGCAGACAGGCTTATCAGCTGGATCAATAAGTATGATTCTCTCGTAGAGAATCGAACAAAGGATCTTAAATCCGATGACATTCCGACGTTTTATTACGAAGCGACATCCACATCAAGCAAATGGAAGGCCAATGTGCCGGTGGGTCGATCAGGGTTGGTGGCTGAAGGATGCGGTGGGAGAAATGTCGCAGCCGGACTTAATGATACGGATGGCATCCACTCGCTTCAGATGGACCCGGAATGGGTCCTGGTGCAAAATCCTGACTACATCTTCTTCGACTTCCATAGCGGAAAGAGCGGCCCGGGAAAGACAGAGACTGATGTCAAGGATGCCCTGGACATCATGATCAAAGAGAGATCAAGTGATGGAATAGGAAATGTCACAGCAATTCGAAACAACCATACATACGCCATAGACTATGATTTTGTTTGCGGGCCGAGATGGGTTGTAGGCCATGTTTGCTTTGCCAAATGGCTCCATCCAGATCTGTTCGAAGATATTGACCCTGAGCAGATCAACAAGGAGTTCCTAAAGGATTTCCTGGGCGCTGAGGTAGAAGGGACCTGGGTGTACCCTGCTCCAGAGTGAAAACTCCTATTGGAGGATTGGCATGGATTTGAATTTGCAGCAATCAGAGATCAAGAATAAAATTAGGGAATGGTGGGATGACCCCAGTCAGGACTACGATGGATTTGCGGGTCATGGAGTGAATTCAGAGATAGAAAAGGAATTGTGGGGAAATGAGATTGCAAAACTGCTAGGCAGAAAGCAAAATCAAAAGATCCTGGACATAGGTACAGGTACCGGCTTTCTGGCACTTCTCCTGGCAGGAATGGGCTACAATGTAACTGCTGTGGATTGGTCCACGACAATGATGCAAAAGGCGAGAGAAAAAGCCAAAGGCTCTCAAATCCCTGTTGTATTCGAGGTTCAGGATGCAGAGAACCTTACCTTCTCCGACGACTCTTTTGATGCTGTGGTAAGCAGGCATGTCCTCTGGACTTTAGCAGATCCATTTAGAGCATCAAAGGAATGGGTTAGGGTGATCAAACCCGGCGGAAAGGTCATAGCCGACATTCCACGCCAGGGACATAATTCCGGAAAGCATCATTACGGAGATGAAATCGGTAAAAAATTGCCGCTTGGCAATGGAGCAGATCCGCAAGAGATCATAGCCATGTTTGAACAAGCCGGGCTTACTAATCTCAATCTGTCACTTATGGAAAAGCAGGACGAGCAGCACAGAAAGACACTTATTATTTACGGAGAGAAAAAATGAGCGACCATATGCTTTGGGCAGAAGCCATAGACAAGGTAAAGGCAGGGGACAATGCAAAAGCTTATGCATTCTTCGGGCACCCTTCCATGTCAACAAGTATCTTTGCCCCTCGAATAGATTCTGCATTCCTCCTAACGCCAGCGGGAGAGAAGCTAAGTCTGGCTATGAAAAAAGGAGACTGGCTGCCGGGATACGGCCACATGGAATACCTGTTCTCGGACATGATGCTCTACTGGCCGGGAGATTACCTCTTTTGCCTGGTTAGAACTCCTGGAGTATATGATATGTCCTGGCATGGAGGAGAGAGCGGACTGTTTCTCACCCGCAGCTTTGCCAAGGTGATAATTCACGCTGAAAAAGATGATCCGAAAGCCCAGGATGTCCAGGAACGCCAAGGCACCTGGGATGCAGGATTTCCTTTAGAAATAATTCCAGAGAAGCCTCCTTACGATGCTAAAGCAATGGAGACCCTCAAGTTCAGGGTAAAATATCTTGGCCAGCCGATCAAAGCCAATTACTATGCATCTTACTGGGCATGGGACGAAAAAGGTGATCCCAGAGTCCAAAGGGGAACAACCGACGAAGATGGGTCATTCTCCGTCAATCTGATCCGGGGTGGCATGTGGATCATTGATGCCAGTTTTACCCAAGAGGAATCAGGAACCTTGATTGCAGAAGATTCTCACAAATTCTACAAGGCAGGAGATGTGCTGGAGTACAAGACCATCCAGGTAAAGACTGAACTAACGATATGGGTTTGATGAGAATGGATGGGCATAAACCCCATCCGATCAATTTTCCTTTTATATTTCCAGCACCGGTTCTATCTTCTTCATGTAACGCTCCAGCCGTTCTTCGCACTCATCCCAGGTCACATCCACATTCAGGCTCTTCATGATCTCTTGTAACTGGTCTTTAACCTCTGCCCAGGTGTACTTGTTATTGGATTTGCACAGATCGGTCATCAATCGCAGCGTAGGTACAAAGACCTTCTTGAACTCCGCCCGGATGAATCTCATGAACGGCTTGCTCGGGTCCCTTGAAATATAAGATCTCAATTCATCCAGGATGACATATTGAGAGGTACACGGGTCCTTGTAAGGATCGACAATTTCTCTGCCGGCTTTCGCGGAAAGAGTCTGATATGCCTGGGCTATAAGCAGATCGATGTACTTTCTGGTGTAGGGCTCTTCTTTCATCTCTGCCACTAGACTATAGCCAACCAGCCTGCATCTGAGGAGCTGAATTCTCGCCTCCTCAAGAGGTAAATAGAAGTTTATTTTTCCAGCATAGTCCTCAAGATGTTCCAGTCTTTTGTGAGGCTCAAAGGTCACAGTCATATCGATACCTCCGTTCTGATTTCCTATACAATCACGGTTCTCAAAATAGTTATTCTTTTGGATACTTTAGAAATAGTTATAATAGAAGAGCACTAATAAACATGTATGAAGAAGATTTTAAGTTTTCTATTGTTGGTCCTTGTCTTTTGGGCCACAGGAACGTGCGCAGCCGAAGTTCCAAACCTGGTAGGGACATGGACAGGCTCAGGAAATGGATTGAATAACGAAAATGCAGCTGCCAAGTTGACCGAAAACTGGAGCGTGAGTGCTACTATCGATATGCAGAAGGATCGCCTTTTTGCAGGTAATTTGACCTACTTGGATAAGAATGGAACAGAGGTTGTTGAAGGTTTTGCCGGAGCCATTGACTGGGATAATAAAAAGCTCTATATCGCCGAATTTAACGAGGGTTATGACATTGGGACGATCATCTCCGAAGATGAGATTGAGCTGATATATCTCTACGACGGTAAAATGGGGAGTATAGAAATCGATAGGCTTCATCGGATTAAGGCATGAGATGGACATCAGGTCCTTTAATTAAGGTAAGGCAGGTATAATCATCCATAATCCTGCCCGGTCCGACCTTCAAGCGCATACTTTATATCGTTGAACGTCGATCCCATCAAGGGCGATAGTCGGATGTCCCTCCCAGATGCTTGACATCGCCCCATCTTTTCTTAGGCGAATAGACCCAGTAGTATCATAAGCCTTTTATCGCTTGCGTTCCTCTCGATGGTGGGAGGATCAGAAAATGAGAACTGCATTTGCAGTAATCATCTCGCTGACGATTTGCCTATTAGAAGCAGGCTGCTATGCCCAGAGCAGCAGCTCTTTGCAAAGCGTAGGTGGAGATTTTGGCAGGGACTGGATAAGCAGCTTCAAAGCCCAAAATCCTCAGCCAGCGGAGACAAATCTTAAGAATGACCTCTGGTCGTGGGGCAGTTCTCCCAAAGGAAGCATAGTTGTCAATGGAAATTTATTGCCAGATCCCTATTATATTTGGAAGTCCCTCAACTACACCAGTGGCTGGTTGGGAAGAGTTTATGTTGATCCAAATACGGGATATCCGGTTTATGGTTATATAGATCCCTACACGGGAATGCCAATCTACTATTATCTGGATCCTAAGACAAGAAGACCGGTCTACATGAACGCTTTCCCAACTTATGGCTTCCCCTACAATAACAATATCCCACCCTACTACTCACAAGATTTCCTGGCAACGGGATATTGGCTGCCTGCAGGATCATGATAAAAGAGGATTTGGGCCAAGCACCTGATGGCCCCTAAGAGCCGGATCGGCTGGCCGTTGCATTTCCCTTTTCTGCCAGCGCCTCAGTCTCATAGAGTTCGTAGCTGCCTTCCAGCTCGCTTCTAACCAGAGCCATATCAAGCCTGTAATCCTTCTGCTGCTGGACCAATTTTACATCCAGGTTTATGCCGTCCTCGGATATGGAGCCCGTGGCAGTGGCCGGAGTATCATCCCCTCCTTCGAGGAGCGTGCCATAGCCCTGCAGCCTATCGCCGTTCTGTATCAATATCAAATTGATGGCTTTTCCTGCATCCTGCTCTGCAGGACTCTTTTCCAGCAGAACCTTCCACTTACCAGCCAGGTCTATGGTGGGTGCCTTTTTTTCGGCGATTGCATTGTTAGTTACCGCTTTTTCGCTACTCTCTGCAGTCTCGTTCTTCGCTTTCGCCGTGCCGTCGGGATTAACCGTAGCACTACTCCCGGTGGAGGACGCCACTGCATCATCGAAGATAGGGTCTTTCAGAAAATCGGTATTATCTCGAATTACCCATTTTCCGCAGCCTGCTGAGGCAGAACTTGTTAGCATCGCTAAGATCAATACCATGCATACAATTAACTGGCTCTTCAATTGTGGTCCTCCTTTCTTTTGATAAGATCAATTTAAGATGCAAATCTGGTGGCGGTAGCATTTCCTTTGCCGATCAGATCTTCGCCCGAGTACAATTCATAGCTTCCGGATATTGATCTATCTACCTTTACCAGATCGAGATTTATACGCTCATCTATCTTGTTTCCGTATTCGGAGACTATTGTCCATACATCAAGACTCATGACGTTATTGGAAACAGAACCTTTGGCGCTGACCTGAAGCTTGGTGTTCTTCTCATTGAGAGTGCCCATGCCCATGACGCTTCCTCCGGTCTGGATAATGGTTAGTGGGTTTAAGGTAGCACCGTCATTTTCCAGCTTTACCGTCCACTTGCCCTCCACTTCCATAAACTCAGGCTCCTGTGGTTGGACCTGCGTCTGCTGCATAGTCTCAACTCCAGCCGTTTCTACTACCCCCTGCGCGGTGGTGGGAGTATTCAGAGGTATGGGTTTCGTATCGGGCATTTGCATATTAGGCCCACTTGTTGTCGGGATTACGTTCGTCCTCTCGTCAGGCGCAACTCTGGGCCGGTCTGAAATGGGTTCGCCCGTTTTCGATTCAGGATGACCCTCCCCCTCGGAGGATGCAGTACTGGAAGCAGTGGTTGATGAAGTGCCGGATGATGACGATGATAATAGAGAATTTGCGGCAATGACATAGCTTAGTTCTTTTCGGTCCTCAATTCCCGCAGATCCGGCACGCATTACCTGTACCTCAATCTGATTTTCCCCGGCATCCGCGTCTACTGTGTTCCAGGTCCAGGAATTTTCAGCTATCCAGCCGGTCTCATCTTTAGGCTGCCCGCCGGTCGCGGGGCCCATGAGCAGAAATTTGTAGAGCATCTTTTCATTATTGGAATTAGATGCCTGGACATTCCAGACAATAACAGATCCCGGGCTTTGGGGACTGGGCTTGTCCGGATTTATGCTCTGAATCGTGGCATTCTTATTAGCCTTAGCGACATCTCCCAAGGTCATAGTTGGCTTTGCTATAGTGGATTGTGCCGTCGATGACATGCTAGTTACACCTTGATTTTGGTTTTTACTTACATAAAAGTCCGTATCCCCAGTTGTATCGCCCATCCAATTACTGCCGCATCCCGATCCTGCGAATGCCGTATTGCTGAGCAAAAATGGCATCGCCATCAGGCACAAGAGCACAGCTATAGAAAGAGACAATGATTTGCACTTCATCTATCCTAAACCTCCACCATTCTAGATAGACGATTTAATTGCAACGGTTTAAAGCTTCCCCTTGGAACGTCATTCAACGAAATACCTTTCTCATGACTGTCCCTCGTTAGCTTTATCAATCATTAAAGATCTCGGTGTTAGAACAGCCCGAGGGGCTGAAGGGTGATTGAGCATGAATGCGTGGGATCGATTTATTTGGTAAAATCCGTTTTCTAGACACTACATTACGTGATGGTGAACAGACGCCAGGCGTGTCACTTTGCATGGATGAGAAGCTTGCCATCGCCCAGGGGCTCGACTCTCTGGGTGTGGATGTAATTGAAGCGGGCTCGGCCATGACCTCTGAAGGTGAACGCCTATCGATAAAAGCAATTGCTGATTTTGGCCTCAAGGCGGAGATATGCAGCTATGTCCGAGCAGTGACCGCAGATATTGACACGGCCTTGGCCTGCAATGTCGATTCCGTCCACCTTGTGGTACCGGTATCGGACCTTCACATAGCGTGCAAGCTGAAATCCGACCGAAAATCGGTAATAAATAAGGCTGTGCAGGTGACTGAATATGCCAAAGATCACGGCCTCATTGTAGAGCTCTCCGGTGAGGATGCCAGCCGGGCCGATCAGGATTATCTGATCAGCCTTTACATGGCTGGAATTGAGGCAGGAGCCGATCGACTGGCTTTTTGTGATACAGTGGGCGTCCTTGTCCCAGAGACAACTGGGGAGATATTCTCCCGGCTGTCTCAACTTGGAGCGCCGATCAGTATCCATTGCCATAACGACTTCGGCATGGCTACCGCCAACACGCTAGCGGCCCTTCGCGCCGGAGCGGCGCAGGCACATGTGACTGTGAACGGCATAGGCGAGCGAGCCGGCAATGCCAGCCTGGAAGAAGTAGTCATGACCCTGGAATCCCTCTACAAAATCAACACCGGGATCAAATGCCAGGACATATACCAGCTATCTCGAATGGTTTCGCGAATGACCGGCCTTCCATTGGCCCCTAACAAGTCAATTGTCGGTGAGAATGCTTTTACGCATGAGGCAGGCATTCATGTGCATGGACTGCTGGCCGATACCAGTACCTATGAGCCGATACATCCGGAGACTGTGGGCAGGAAGAGGCGCATAGTGCTTGGCAAGCACGCCGGTCGGGCCTCGGTCGAACTGGCCTTGCGCGAGTTCGGACTACTGGTTACAGAGCCGCAATTGGCCTCAATAGTAGAAAGAGTAAAAGAGCTGGGCGACAAAGGCAAGCGTGTCTCTGATGCTGATTTACAGTCCATAGCCGACACCGTTCTCTCCATCCAGATGGAGCCAAAGGTGAAGCTGCAAGAGGTGACCGTGGTGGCCGGCAATACGGTGACTCCTACCGCCTCGGTGAAGATAAAGCTTAATGGGACTGATAAGCTGGAAGCGGGAACCGGAGTCGGGCCGGTGGATGCGG
>JAQTXY010000302.1 GCA_028688535.1 Methanothrix sp.
TCCCTGTGGATGCGGTATGAACCTGGCCACGCTGCCCGTACTTCTTCCCAGAGACTGGGTCGTCGTGGAGCGCCCCCCCCAGGCAGAGCAGGACGAATTCTGCAAGGGTTTTGATTTCAGGAGAACCTCAGGATTCTCCTGTAATAACGTCTTTGAGCATGAGATGGACGACATTGAGTACATGGCCAACTTCTCCTGCTGCTCGGAGTGTGCTGATAAAGCAGTCGCGCAAGGTTACGCGACCTATGCCCAGAAATCCTATCCGCGAGCACTGCGCTAAAGATCAAGAGGTATTGCTATTGATAGTAAGAGTCTATTCCACACAGTCCTGCCCCAGATGCGAACAGCTCAAAGCAGCGCTGGGAAAGGCAGGCATCTCTTTTGAGAACCAGGATATGAGCACACCCGAGGCCCTCACGGAGCTGCGCATAAACGGGGTATTCACGCTATCCGCGCCCGTGCTCCAGGCAGATGACAAGTTCTTCACCATAGAGGAGCTATTCTCCGGTGAGAAGCTTGTTGATTTGGCCGAGATTCTCAAAAGCTAGAACTCCCTGCCCCGCACTCGACTTATATTGAAAACTGCTGTGCTGGCAATATGCATTACCGCAAATGTGCCGGCCTGAATGGGGTCAGTCACTACCAGATCTGCCTGTTCGGGAACCGAGCCAGCCATCTTCAGGGCAATAACCGGAATTCCCTCGGCCTGTAGCCTTTTCATTTCATTGGTTATACGTCCGCCCATGAGGGCTCCGGCCAATACCAGGATGCTGGCACGCGGCAGCCGGCGCACAGCGCTCACGGCATCGGCGATAGCATCCTCTCCCACCAGGGGAATAGTATCCACACTGATGCGCTCTCCTCGAAGATTATGCCGGTCAGCTTCGCTTACAGCTCCCACCGCGACCTGGGCCACCTGGGCGCCGCCGCCTATGATGATCACCCGAGAGCCGTATATCTTCTCGAAAGGCTTGTGAATGGAGACCTCCGAGATGGAATAAAAAGCCTTCAGCTCCTCCACAATCCCTAAAACATCCTCTGCCGGGCAGTCTACCTCCATATAAACCGAAGCCTTTCCCTGGTTGTAGCCCCTTTCCACAACAAACTGTTGAGTGTAGACTATGTTGCCGCCCCTCTTGGCCACCGCTCCCGCGATGTCGCGCAGCATTCCCGGGCGATCCAGACATATCACATTAAACGCTGTGCTCATATCGTGCCTCATTTTTCCCGAGCGTGTCGGGAAACTTTAATATGACGAGTGATCTACTTAATGCCGATGGAATTTTGTCCCCAATGTAAGAGCATGATGATGCCCAAGGATGGCATGATGGTCTGCAGAAAATGCGGCCACAAGATACCGAAAACTGCAGGCGAATCCATGCTCAGCAAGACCAAGCAGCTGGATCGCGTCGTTCCCGTCTTAGAGCAGGAGTCGTCAGGCCTGCCTACTACTAATTGCAGATGTCCGGAATGCGGCAATAATATCGCATACTGGTGGCTTCGCCAGCTTCGTTCTGCTGATGAGAGCGAGGTTAGGTTCTTCCGCTGCACCAAATGCAACCGAACCTGGCGAGAGTATGACTAGGCATCAACTATATTAAATATAAAACGGTTCTGGTGGATGAGGCTCAAGGAATGTTCAAGGCAGTAATCAACGCAGAAACTCTGCGCGATGCAATCGATTCAGTCTCTTCTCTAGTGGATGAGGTCAAGTTTTCCATATCGGAAAATGGCCTGGAACTGAAGGCTGTGGATCCTGCGAACGTGGCTATGGTATCGCTTCAGATTGGAAATCAGGCCTTCGAATACTTCAAAGCCGATGCTTGTGAAATCGGCATAGATTTGGTTCGGCTCAGCGATGTGCTGAGCATGGCCGACAAGGGCGAGAATGTTCAACTGGAGCTGGAAGAAGAGAGCCACAAGCTGAAGATAGGAGTAGGTTCACTCTCTTACACCTTAAGCCTGATAGATCCCACCGCCATCCGCAAAGAGCCGCGCATACCCGAGCTGGATCTTCCGGCCCATGTGACACTTCCAGGTGTGGAGCTGCGCCGGGCAGTAAAAGCCGCTGAAAAGGTCAGCGATCACGTAATACTGGGCGTCTCAGATGAGGGCTTCTACATGGAAGCCAAAGGCGACATCGATTCGCTCAAGCTAAAGATTCCCAGCACAGAACTCCTCGGCATGAAGCCCGGCGAGGCCAGAAGCCTCTTCTCTCTGGATTATTTGGAAGATATGTCTAAATCCATAAGCAAAGCAGGCGAGGTCACACTGGAGATGGGCATAGACTATCCGCTGCGCATTCACCTCAAGCTAGGTCAACATGTGGAGATCAATTACCTTTTGGCTCCCAGAATTGAACAGGAATGAGGATCTCCGATTACCCTTTTACGGAAGCGGCTGCCGCCAAGGTTCGGTCAGCCGGATACTCTTTAGAAAGCCTTCTTAGCAAGACCTCATTTAAGACGGCACGGGGACGGGCCGCGCAAAGGGTAGCGCAGGCCATGAGCGGCACTATCTCGGAAAGCGCAGCCAATACAGAGGCTGAGCAGTTGACTGAGCTTCTCTCTTATCCTCTGGCAAGAATCATGGTCTCATGCCTTGACGATTCCATTTTACTGCGCCGCTATGCCCTGGCGGAAGCAAAGCTGGCCTATAAAAGGATGCAAGAAGAGAAGGAAGGGCTGGATGCCATCGCAGACGACCTGGGGCTTCATCCCCAGGGACCGGGGCCCTACAAGATTCATTTTTCCGAATACATTCGGGCGGCGCATCGCATGCACAGCTCCAAATGGAAGCTGACCAACCGTGATCTTCAGCAGGGCTACCTCACCATTACTGAGGAAGAACTGAAACGAATCATGGAGGAAGCTGCCCAAGAGAAGATCCTCAAGGGGCTACCTTTGCCCATAGACGAGAAGACTTGCGCCGCTCTCCAGGAATACCTGGGACCGCTCAAAGAGCAACTTGATATTATTAGAGCCCGCGATAGGGTGGACCTGGGCAAGGTAGAAGAAGGAGCCTTTCCGCCCTGCATCAAGAAGATGGCAACCGATGTTGCCAAAGGCACCAACCTGGCCCATAGCGCACGCTTTGCCCTGGTCAGCTTTCTCTTGCAGATAAATATGACCGCAGATGAGATTGTATCTCTCTTCAACACCAGCCCGGACTTCGACGAAGAGAGGACACGCTACCAGGTAGAACACATTGCAGGAGCCTCCGGCACCAGCTACAAGCCACCTGCCTGCGCCACTATGGCCACCTACGGCAATTGTCCGGGCGAAGACGACCTATGCCGCAAGATAAGACATCCCCTCAGCTACTATGAGAGAAGGATGAGAATCTTCAAGCCCCTTCCGCCTGAGAGAGTGCAAAAACAAGGGACTTGATCCGGGCGTCATCTAACCTCTCTGTCCTGGCCAGCAGAAAGATCTCATCGTGTCCCAGGAACTGAAAACCTAAGGCCGCCTCTGCGGCGGCCCGCTTTTCTGCAAATCCCACATCCGCCCGTCCGGAGGCGACAGCCGCTGCCACAGCCGAATGCGTCCTGGCCACTCGCTCGTAGCGAGGATGAGGAAGGCCC
>JAQTXY010000303.1 GCA_028688535.1 Methanothrix sp.
CCAGCATGAGGAAGTATCCCAATACTCCCTCGAGGGCATATCCAATAGTGGGAGGAGCAAGCTGATTAATGTGAAAACGTCTGATATTTCTCAATTTTTTTCATAAGTATCGCCGTCTACTCCCCCATCACCCCCGCCGAGCCTCTCTTCGCCTCTGCTCGTCATCTTACGTGACTCGCTGGTCATCGTCAAGGGCCGGGCCCACATTTCTCAGGTCGTTACGCCTTACTTGCCAGGCATGATTACGTCCGTCACAGCCTCCTCTCGGGTCAACATCGTCCGCCGGTTGAGCAGCACCACGAGGAGAGCAACAACTCCGAAGACTAGCGTGTCCCAGGGCTGGGCATCAGG
Source organism: Methanothrix sp. (assembly GCA_028688535.1). GTDB lineage: Archaea > Halobacteriota > Methanosarcinia > Methanotrichales > Methanotrichaceae > Methanothrix. Next base: position 352 of record JAQTXY010000303.1, read on the forward strand.
CCATGCCGGGCCGTTTATCTGGAAGTGGAACAGGGCGGCGATGAGGAGGCTGCCCCGCGCTGCATTGAACACAGCGGTCAGGATGACTGTGATCGCCAGGGCACCAATGAAAAAAGGACCAAACGACCAGGCGCTTTGGGGGCTTCCGCTGAGAAAGAATGCCGGCAAATGCCACAAGCCCCAGATCAGACCCAGGATCAGACTGGACCAGAGCGGTGCATAGCGGCGTTGCAGAAGGGGCAGTGCCACGCCACGCCAGCCAAATTCCTCAACAGGCCCGATAATCAGTCCCGTGGCCAGCGCCGGCAGCACTCCGTACCAGGGTGAGAATGGGAACGGATCTGTGATATTGCCCTTGATGGCTGCACCCAGGTAGAAGGCAGCAGGTATGCCGACCGCAAGAAAAGCCCACCAAACGAGCGGCATCCGCCATAAAGTGAGGCGACGAAAGAAGCTACCCAGGCCTTTGGTGCCGTAATGTCGCCAGACCAGGAAGATACCGGCGATGGCCGGTGAGTATACTGCCAGAACGAACAGAGGATTGGTATAGCCCATTGGGCCGAAGACCGCTTCAGCCTGATTCGGGAAAAGGATCAAGATTGCAATGATCGTCCACGACAATCCAAAAGCGATAGCGAAGAACGGAATCAGTGCTGCATAGTCCATGCCCTGCCCGGTCGTCTTGGTGGTGGTCTCAATTGTTTTCATCTGTATTAGCATTGTCGGGAATCGATTTTTTATGAGCAATAAATCTTCCCAATTATAAGCATGAAAGTCGATTAGTGAATGATCAGGAGCATTATCTTCAAAATTTTTTGAATCCTTTTCCGTTCCAGGCCAGCCAGGTATGATTGATGGTTGATGCCAAAGATCCTTTCATTTCTCCAAGGCCGAAAAATTGAATACCGATCGAGTGCCAGGCATTGTTGTGAAATTTAGCTCCATCCTCTTTGCAGTTCTGCTGACCCTGCTCTGTCTTGCACTTCCAGCTTGCGCCCACGTGCCTCTCATGGCCGGGGAAAATGAGAACATCTCCACAGCCATGCACATATCCGATCCTGGCAAGTCCTGGGCGGTTTATGGAACTCTGGAGAAGGATCTGGTGCATTACTACAGTTTTGATCTGCAGAAGGGCGAGCGGATTTATCTCTCCCTTTTCAAGTCCGCGGATGCCAAAGAAAATGATTTTCTTCCCGCCCTGCTCCTCCTGGGTCCGGGACTTAATGCCAGCGGTCAGCTGCCTGGGCAGTTAGCCTTGCCGCCGCAAGCTTCCGGCTTGAAAATTCTGGCGGCAGAGGATAGGGATGCAGCCAATGCCGTCTACGAGCCCTTCGGTCCCAGCAGTTTTAAGGAAGTCTCGGAGATAAACCTGACTGCTCCCCAATCGGCCCGCTACTATGCGGCGGTTTATAGCAACTCCAATAATAATACTAATACTACAAATAACCTGAGTGCAAACCCCGGCCATTACGGATTGGCTGTCGGCTATCGGGAGGAGTTCGGCTTCCTGGAGAGGGTTTCTACTCCTTTGCAGCTCATCTCCGTTTACCTCTGGGAAGGCCAGAGCCTGGGTGTCATTCTCATCCCCTATCTGGTGGCAGAGATCCTCTCTCTCCTCCTGTTTTGGCGAGGCTCCCGTCGCACCTCATTTTGCCTGGCCGGATCTCTGGCCGGATTTCTCTTCCTGGCCAGCAGCGCCTCCGTCATCACCCAGATGGTCTTCAATCTCACTCGCGCTCCCTTTGGGCCGGAGGTTTACATCACACTGGCTATCGCTGTTCTTCATGCTTTCCTGGGAGTAGCAACCATTCGTCTGGCCAGGGGTGAGGCAGGACTTCTGCAAAGGGTCCTTCTGGCTGTCCTGGGAACCCTCGCCCTGCTGGTCGGCTCGGGGCTGATCATGGGTCCCATCCTCGCTCTGGCTGCAAGCGTGCTGCCTTCCAGGAGCGGGAGCATCTTTGGCAGGTCTCCTGCAAGGGCGCAGGAAAATAGTCTAGAGAAAAAATGAGAAAAACTTATGGGAACCGAACGGGACTAATTATACAAAATTGTTAAATGGAATTAAGGATATATCACTATCTACCAGAATATTCTGGGGTGGGGGAAAGATTATGCTCCAAAATAAGACTGCTTCATTGTTGATATTGCTGACTATAGTCTCTGTGGTCGCATTGAGCGGCTGCACTGAAAAATCAGAAAGAAATCCGTTGTCTGTCACGAATATGGAAATTGTTCCCGGCCAAATAAAGACCTCGACAATCGAACTGTTTGTCACAACCTATATCAAGAATTCAGATGAGGGCACGGCTGCCCTGAGCAGCAAGAATACTTCCCTGATTCTGAAGGCCACCAGTTCTGATAGAGACTTCCTGGTCAACCAGAGCACGGCATTTATCGGCAAGATTGCGCCTGGCGAGACTGTTAATGTCACAACCATGCTCACACTTCCCAAGAAAGGCGGCTACAGCCTTGAGGCCACGCTTTTTGAAGAGGGCAAGGAGATGGACCGGGGATACAGGATGGTCTCCAATCTGGATAGCCTTCAGGCCGACAGCAAGGCCATCAACCTGAGGATCGACGGCATAGATTTCCTGGTGCGCAAGGCGGCGGAGGAGAAGGTGGTCATCCAGAGTGACATATACGTGACCAACTTCGGAGCTAAGTCAAGCCAGGATTACAAACTGATGCTTAAAGCTACCGACATTGATTCCAAGCTGGTGGCGGATAAGCAGTGGAGCAATACCGGGATAATTGCACCGGACGAGACGGTCATAAGGAGTGTCAACCTTACCGTCCCGGACAGATACAATTACGTGGTGGACGTTCTTATCTGGAGCAATTCCACAATAGTCGGCCAGGGGCAGGACTATGTGCAGCTCAATGCCACAACAATGCTCGGCGATAAGGAGCGTCTGGCTGCCAGAGGAACGAGGACTGGAGCATTCGTCAATGAGGAAGCGGCTGCACAGCCGGCAGAGATGAGTGTAGGCAGATTTGAGAACGCTACAATGTCGGCAGAGGCTGCAAGAGAGGAGCCCGGCTTCCCAGCGTTGGCGGCTCTGGCCATGATCGGTCTGGCGGCGATAGCGCTGCGAAAGAGGCGAGAGTAAGATATCGCATTTTTTTTTTTATCTCTCATTTTTTAGTCGCTGAGAAAGTCATCTAGCGTCGCATTCTTCCTGTTTTGCATTAGCCGCAGACCCGCAGCCTCTTGATCCCTTCTAGGCA
>JAQTXY010000304.1 GCA_028688535.1 Methanothrix sp.
AGAGACATTTGTCATTGTCAGCCACGACATGGACTTCGTGAAAAATATCTGCGATCGGGCCATGCTTATGCGCGACGGGCAGGCGATTTTCACCGGTCTTCCCAGCGAGGTCTTAGCCAAGATCACGGAAGAGGAAGAGAAGGAGATGCTGGGGAGTTAATTTGAAGGTATTCGTTGATGGCAGAGAGATCGAGCTATTGCCTGGGGCGCTACTTTCCGATGCCCTGGGCAAAGCCTGCGCCCATCCTGCGAATGGCGCAATAATAGGAATTGTCAGGGGCCGTGGTGAGAAGAGCCTCCAGACCAATTCCTATTGGCTTAACACCACCAAGGGCAAACTGAGAGTAGAGCTTATTGATAATGAATTGCAAAAGATCTGGCACGAGAATATAGAAAAGATATCAAGATCAACTGTTAGATGGGCTTCCCCTGATGGCGTGGCCTTCGGGCCGTTTGCCTCAACCATCTCTTTTGAACGTGACGCCCGAGAATATAACCGATGGGAGGTAGTTCTCGGCGCAGGCGGATTTGACAGAGAGAATACCCAGATCATATTCATAAGGAGAAGGCATACGGCAGCCTACGGCACACCAAAGAGCGGCGGTGTGCTGGGCCACATTGTGGGCGGGAAAAATACTCTCGATCGGCTGCAATCAGGCGACGAAATATTGAACATAGAGCCCATTGTTGAGTGGCAGGATATAACCTCAAAACAGGCTACAACCGATCTGGCTTTGCCCCTCGAAGAGGGAATGGAGATATTCACTCAAGTTAGGGCCGAGCTGATTGAAAATGCACCGGTTGGCGCGGAATTCTTCCTGGCCCTGACCCGGAAGGGCACCTTCAAGGTTGATTCGGTCTCCAGTTCATATGTTTCATCTGATCAGTTGCTCACCGTTCCCATAATATTCGAGCATCGCGAGCCTCGCTTGGAAGGATTGGTGACGGTAAGAACGAGCGGACGAGGTTTGGGTAGGATATTCATCTACAAACAGGATCGGACCTCGAATCCGGGCCACTCTGCCGTGGCAAGGATCACATCGGGAATGGATATGATTAAACTGGCAGGCCCAGGCCAGTTGATAACCGTCGAGGTCTCGCCGAAGCGTATCATGCTCATGGGCAGCAGCCTCAAAGATGCCTTGAAAGAGATACAAGAGAGAGAGATCGAGGCCGAGGTGGAAGGATACGATGGTGTTGATGCAGTAGTGGTTAAGCAGGAGCCTGGGGAGACAATGTCGATCCTAAAGCACAAAAAAGTGCGCATCTTTTCGATCCCCGCCTCCCGGTTGGTCTCAGTTCAGCTTTATGATGATCTGGCACCCAAGACCCTGGACTATTTCCGGCACGTCACCGGCCTTAAGGAGCGGCCTGTGGGGCCCTTGCCTGTCTATTTTGTCTATGAGAATACTCTGCTCTTCAAACCGGAAATTGAAGCTGTCAACTTAAAAGAACTGCTACCGGAAAACAAGCCAACCGGCCCCGTGCCTGCCGGTTCTATCGCCGTCTCCAACCAGGTTTCCAAGAAGATCGGCCTGGTGGGAATGAAGCTCGTAGACGATAAGCGATACGGCCCGTCCGGCGAGAAGTTCGAGGCAACGAACGTTATCGGCCGGGTGCTGGAGCCGGAGAAGCTAAAAGATGTCTCAGAAGGGGAGACGATTTATATTAAGGAGGTGAGATGATGTTAGTCACCAAATATGTGATAACATCCTCTGAGTCGAATATCCTCCCATCAGATATCGCCATGAAGATTTATGGTTCGAAATACGAAGTTACCGTCAAGGAGACCTGCTTTGGCGTTGTCATAAATGGCGAAGAAGATGTAATAAATGAGCTCATAAAAGAGATTCGGGCTCTTGACCCAGCCGGCATATTCATCAAAGACCGGGGGTTTCCGCCGGGGGATCCCAGGCGCTGTCGTGGTCGCAGAGGTGGTGGAGCGAGGCCTGGCTTTTATATGATCGAATCCGAGTCCAAGATGCTGCCTATGATCTCCAGGGCACTGGCCTCTGAGGGCGAGGTCCCGGCCATTCCTGAAAAGAAGAAACCTCTTGCCATCAAGAGGCTGGAAGAGATAATAAAAGAGGGTTTATCCTGAGGTAAATCAATGGCAAAAGTTATAGTTTATCCTCCCACCAGCATGATACTCTCCGACCTTGTGGAGAGGATGGGCCACAAGGCGCTTGTGGTTCCACAGGCCGTTGGCAAGCTCGTAACGGCAAATGAGATTGATTCGCCACCTTTGAATGTCACTCCCGAGGAGCCCAAGAAGGGACTACGTTATGCGGCTGTAGATGTCCCTTCGGGCGTGCGTGGCCGGATGGCCCTCATCGGACCGATCATAGAAGAGGCCGAGGCTGCGATCATAGTAGAAGATCCGGGATGGCTGACTGGTTGTGCGGGCTGCTCTCGAACTAATGAGCTGGTGAGGCTGCTCATCAGGACAAAAGGAGTTCCAGTGCTCGACTTATCTTATCCCACAAATGATCCGGAAGCGGTAGTATTTGTGCAGAAGATCAAGGATTTTCTAGGGGGCTTAAAATGATCCGCATTGCTCAGCTATCCTGCGGTTCAGAGTACAGCGGCATTCAGCAAGAGATTGAACGCGCTGCTCAAACGGTAGGGGCAAAGATCGTCTATCCGGAGGTATCATTGGATGACATCCTCAACGTGGAGAACACATTTGGTGTTTCCGTCTCCTCTGGCGATCTCAACTTAGCCATGGCTCGGGCGGTTCGCATCGTGCAAAATCCCGATCTTGCCGATGCCGTAATTGTCATGACCTGCTTTCGCTGTGCCGAGGCTGCCATCATTCGATCGGAGATCCGAAAATATATTCATGAGCACTCCAAGATTCCTGTCTTAAGCTACTCATTTACAGAGAGGACGACGGCAGAGACGCTCCTCACCAGGATGGAAGCATTGGTTACCACCGTCAAGTTCCGGGGCCTTTTGGCCCGTGAGAAACAGAAGGGGCTTACTGCGGGAATCGACTCCGGGTCCACCACTACCAAGTCGGTGGTGATGCGGGATAATGTTGTAATAGGCACCGGCTGGGTCCCCACCAATGAGGTATTAAAGAGCGCCGAGGATGCGCTGCAAGGTGCCCTCAGCATGGCAGGGGTGGCGAAAGAAGATATAGCCGCCATCGGCGTGACCGGCTATGGGCGCTTTTTGGTGGGCAAACACATCAACGCCAAGCTAGTCCAGGAGGAGATCACCGTCAACTCCAAAGGCGCTGTATTTTTGGCAGACGCCCAGAAGGGGCCGGCAACGGTCATTGATATCGGCGGCATGGACAATAAAGCCATATCCGTGCAGGACGGCATTCCTGGCGGCTTTACCATGGGCGGAATATGCGCCGGAGCTTCGGGAAGGTTCCTGGAGCTGACCGCAAAGCGGCTTGGTGTCGACATAACGGAGCTGGGAAAGCTGGCACTTAAAGGTGACTATAAAAATGTGGCCATGAACAGCTACTGCATAGTCTTCGGCACGCAAAGCCTGGTCAACAGCCTTGCCCTGGGCTGCAAACCGGAAGATGTGGCTATGGCTGCTTGCCACTCTGTAGCCGAGC
>JAQTXY010000305.1 GCA_028688535.1 Methanothrix sp.
ATCCGAACCGGGAAATGGTCCCTCAAATCCGATTTTCTCAATCGCCTGATCAGCTTCGCTCTTGAAACCGGTACAAGTTTACTCAATAGCGCAAACCGGTTCAATTGATGCAATTATCAAGTGGCCGTCGATTGGTGGTATGGACCGTCTCATGCGAAGCCTGAGAGCGATCCAGCCTTCAATAACCGAGATAAGCTCTTTGCGGGCCTCTTCCATGGTCTTACCCGTCGCCCAGGCGCCCTTAAGCTCAGGTACCGAAACAAATATCGGGTCCTCATCTTCGATGGTTTTGTAAACAGCTCTTTCCAGAGCCGCCTCAATATACTCGGCGAACATATTGAGCTTATATCATGAGGTAAAGGAAATGTACCTTGTGCCATTGCATTTTGAAGTACATCGGAGCTGGCAAATATGCTGATGCCGGAGCAGTTGCCGGGTCGCAGGGCAAGCGCATGCGTGCGCCCGTGCGGGGGCGCTGCTGCCAGCTGTGGCCGGGCCTAGATAGCGCCTCTCGCCAGGGCGAGCCGGGATAAGGAGACGCCAAAAAAATGCTGCAGATCACCTAAACAAATAGCTAGAGGGCGATCTTTGCTTTTATTTGGGATACGTCGGATTCTATCCTTATCAACCTGCCTTCAAGGTTTTCCTTTAGATCAACGCGAAGCTCTCTAATCTCGCTTACAACGGAATCGCGCGACTCATTGATTGACTCATTAAGGTCTTCATGCGTCTCCGTCAATTCTTTGCGAGTTGCCTTTATTTCATCCAATATCTTCTCGTTTACTACGATAAGCTTCGTGAGCAGTTCTGCTGCCACATCCAGTCTCTGATCCGTCTCGCCTCCGGATACAACCTTGACGAAGTTGTCAAAATCGCCTGTTCCAGAAGAATACTCGCTCTTGATATCAACCACATTGATAATTGTGTTCTTGATGTCCAAAGCCGCCAGCAGGCTCTCCAGATCACCTGCTTCGCCCTCCGCTACCACCTTGACTCGCCCATCATCCAGGTTCTGCACGTAACCCTTCAGACCGAAGTCACGAGCAATGGTAAGAACTCTGGCTCTGTAGCCGGTCTTCTGGACCTTGCCGGAGACGTAAGCGGTTAGCCTTTGCATGAGAACATATGTTGCTCTCTTTTTATTTAAGCCTTTAACCCTTGGAGGGAGAAACATTTTGCCGCAGGCTCAGGCGCCGCGTGCGTGCGCTCGGGCGGGGGCGCGGGATTTTGGAGAGCAATGGCCGTTTGCTATTATTATTGAGACGAAACTTCAACAACGGACCGAGACCAACTTCAAACCTCGAATCGCTTAAGTTCTATCCTTGGTGGTCCTTCAATTATGTCATCAAATCCTCTGGTGGATACATTTCCATCATTCCCTTTGCCTGGAATATAGCAGCGCTTCATAGCATAATTTTTCTGTACGTGAGCAGAACAAGCTGACGCAATGCCATAATGGCATAGCTTCTTCATTGAGCTCGCTGATCTAAAACCATGACCTCTATGAATGAGATCTACAACGATCTTTGGACGAGGGCTACATTTTATGAATGCATTCCTAATGCGTTCGTTGAAGAGTTCTCCACATAATAAGACGCCAGCAACCTCGCCTTCTGTCATGATAAGACGAACTTCATCGTAACTCTTTAGTTTAGCATCCCATTCATTATCGGTTAGTATAATTTGCTGATCATTCCTTTTATTCCAGCGTCTGGTAGATGATCTTTCTTCCCAACAATATGCTATTTTGTCAACTGGGCTCCAAGCATATCCATATGCTTGGGGCCAACTATTATCGTCCACGCCAAAAACCACTGCAAGCTCTAAGCTACGAGCTTCATCTATGAGTGCATTTGCGATTCGTTGCCTTGATTCAGAGTCATTACCAACTACGAAGCCCCCGGGAAGTACTAATATATCAGCACCCAATGATTTCGCCTTTGCCATCGCCAGCTTTCCGGCTTTAAGTCGTCCTTCATTTTTGGATTCATCTTCAGGCCCTTTGCACCCGACCGTAGTTATGGCAACCTTCATTTTTATCCTCTCTGTGACTTGCTCACATAGCTATGAATAGTTATAGTAATTGCATTAGGGCCATTCATGAAAACATTTTAAAACTTTGCTGCATGAAGTGACCTCTATGAGAATTGATGATGCAACCGATCAACAAGTTAAGACTCTGGTGGCAGTGGCTAAAAATCTTCGAGACAAGTACAAAGATGAATTGGAGAGCAAGAAAGAAAAAGGACGTGCTCTACTCAGGAGACCTGATTTCTTGTGGCATGAGTTATTAGTGAGTTATTCAACTTGGGGCGGCATAAGCAGAAACGAAAGTATGATCACAGACAAAAATAAAAATCAACAGATCACTTATGCTGAACTGAAGAACCTCAGCAATGAAGACCGTGTGAATAGGCTGCGGCAAATCATGAAAGATGCAAAGATACACTACTACAAGAAAAAAGCACCGATGCTTGCACGATGCTTTGAGAAAATTGAAGAGTTAGGTGGATTAGAACAGGCTAATGCAATGCTGCTCAATAAGAAATGCGCAGCAGAAATGACGGGATTCTTTAACGATTTTCCGGGAATAGGTCCGAAGTACGCGAACAATATTATGATGGATTGCTATCATCCTCTTTTTCATGAAAAGATAGCGCTCGATTCACGCATCCGATCCGTATCCAACGAATTGAGGCTGAATCTAAAAAGGTACTCGGATCATGAAAATTTCTACTTGAATATTGCAAAAGAAGCAGGAATAGAGGGCTGGGAATTAGATAGATTGATTTTTGAACATCGAGACGAATTTCTAAATGCCTTAAGATCCTCCGTCGAGCCCTAATGCATACCATATCCCAAACCTTTATCTCCTATCACCCCATCCCCCCTCTAGTTCCGGAATGTGACCTGCTTTGGGTCGAACCGGTAAAGGTGAAAAGAGATGAAGTCTTTTTACGGTTATATCAGTGATGCCTGGTCCTCTCCCCGAGAGGGATATGTTGGCGCACTGCGGCAGGACAGGCTCAAGGCCTGGCGCCAGGACAGCACCGTGCAGAGGATCGATAGGCCCACTCGCCTGGATAGGGCGCGTGCGCTCGGCTACAAGGCCAAGCAGGGCATCATCGTGGCACGTGTCAAGGTAAGACGCGGCGGCAGAAAGAAGTCGCGTTACGAGAGGAACAGAAAAACCAGCAAGATGGGAGTGAACGCCATCAGCATGGGCAAGTCCATTCAGAGGATCGCCGAGGAAAGAGCCGGAAGGCGGTTTCGCAACATGGAAGTTCTCAACTCCTACTGGGTTGCAGAGGACGGCAAGCAGAAGTTCTACGAGGTTATCCTGGTGGACCCGTGTGCTCCCTCCATCATGAATGATAAGAACCTTAACTGGGTCTGCAACGATGTCCACCGCGGCAGAGCCGTGCGCGGCAAGACCTCAGCCGGTCGCAAGGGCAGAGGCCAGAGGCACAAGGGCTTCGGCACCGAGAAGACCAGGCCCGGCATCAGAGCCCACGACGGAAAAGGAAAGTAAGTGATTGACAAGGTCTCTTTCCGGGCCTTTGTGGCAG
>JAQTXY010000306.1 GCA_028688535.1 Methanothrix sp.
TGGCGAATCTACCCAGTTGAGGGATCTCCTTCACCGGTTCAATGACCATGGGCTTGGATGGTGTAACCATGATGATGGCCGCATCTCCAGCCTTGATGAAAGCAGGATTCTCTTCCTTGACCGCTCCGGACCTTGGGTCCAGCTTGGCCAGAATAGCAGTGAGAGTGCATGCGATCTGCGCTGTATGGCAGTGGAATACAGGGGTGTATCCAGCTGATATGGCGCTGGGATGCTGCAATACTACGATCTGGGCCTTGAACTCCTTGGCTACGGTGGGAGGTTTGGCTACCGATCCGCAGACGTCGCCGCGGCGAATGTCGTTCTTAGCGACACCGCGCACGTTCCATCCGATGTTGTCGCCGGGGAATGCCTCAGGAACTTCTTCGTGATGCATCTCAATGGACTTGACCTCGCCAGAAGCTCCGGCGGGCTCGAAGATGATCTTGTCATTCTTTCTCATGACACCTGTCTCAACACGGCCTACCGGCACTGTGCCAACACCAGAGATAGTGTAGACATCCTGTACCGGTACGCGAAGTGGCAGGTTAGTGGGCTTCTGGGGAACCTTGAGGTTGTTCAGGGCTTCCAGAAGGGATGGGCCCTTGTACCACTTCAGATTCTCACTGGGCTTGGAGAGATTGTCACCCATCAGGCCGGAAATAGGCACGAATGGGATCTCATCTACCTTAAATCCAACCATCTTGAGCAGCTTGCCAACCTCTTCCTTGACCTCGTTGAATCTCTTCTCGTCGTATGGTGGTGTGGTGGCATCAATCTTGTTCATGCCCACGATAAGCTGGCTGACACCCAGTGTCCTGGAAAGGAAGACGTGCTCCTTGGTCTGAGCCATTACGCCGTCAGGGACGGCTACGATCAGCACCGCGGCATCAGCCTGGCTGGCGCCGGTGATCATGTTCTTTACGAAGTCTCTGTGACCGGGGCAGTCCACCACGGTAAAGTAGAACTTTGCGGTATCGAAGCGGTGATGGGCGATATCAATGGTAACGCCTCTCTCGCGCTCTTCCTTCAGGCTATCCATGACCCAGGCGAACTCAAAGGTTGCCTTTCCCTTGGATGCGGCTTCTTTCTTGTACTCATCAATGACGTGAGCGTCTACAGCTCCCGTCTCGAACATCAATCTGCCTACGGTCGTCGACTTGCCGTGGTCGACGTGTCCAATGAATGCGAGATTGAGATGTGGCTTTGTATCTGCCATAATTTATCTCCTCCAACAGGCACTATTCATATTTTTCAGTATTTCTGCCTTTGCGTTTAATCTTTTCGAAGGTCGCACTCAAACGACCTTCAGGTAATCGGATGGCTTTGGCATTTCCGGTTTCAAGCCCTTTCTGGTTCTGATCTGCTTGACTACATCTAGCAGCAGGTTGGCTGGCAAGGGCTCAAATCCGGCAAACTCAGATGACCAGAGGGCTCTTCCTTCGGTGGCTGACCTTATAGCCCCGGAGAACCCGAACATCTGAGCAACAGGCATCTTGGATTTAAGGATTATCATATCGCCCTGACTGTCCATGCTCAAGATAACGCCTCTCCTACCCTGGATCTCAGACATGGCTCCACCCATTTGATCCTGAGGCACCTGTATATAGACATTCTGGAAGGGCTCTAATAGAACCGGATCCGCCATAAGAATTCCTGCTTGTACGGCTTGCCTGACCGCAGGAATTACCTGAGCAGGGCCGCGGTGCACGGCGTCCTCGTGCAGCTTCACATCCATGATCTTGGCCTTTATGCCCTGTGCCGGTTCCCTGCAGATGGGGCCGTTCTTGAGCGCTTCCTCAAAGCCCTCTAAGATGAGTTCCATGGTCTCTCTCAGGTACTGGATACCTTTGGTCATGTTGAGCAGAACATTGGTGCCGTAGTAACCAGCGATATTCCTGGCCTCATCCTTGTCCATGCCCTTATCTATGAGGACCTTCCTGCGCTCGACCTCTTCCATCTTCATGCTGACCTTGCCTTCTTTCAAGGCCTCGATCACGCCTTCTTCCAGGGGCTCAAACTCGATATAGAAGCGGTTATGATGGTTGGGTGACTTTCCTTCCACAGGCCCGGCTCTGCCGCCCACCGACTCGCGGTATACCACTATGGGTGGAGAAGTCTTCAGTTCCACTCCGCGATCGCGCTGCAATCTGGTCACCGTGACATCCAGATGCAGTTCGCCCATGCCGGCCATGAGATGCTCGCCGGTCTCTTCGTTGATCGTAACCTGCAAGGTTGGATCCTCTTTGGCGATCTGCCTTAAGACCTCAACTACCTTGGGAAGGTCGCGGGTGTTCTTGGCCTCAACGGCTACAGTCATGACCGGTTCGGAGACATGCTTGATCTGCTCGAAGGGCGTCATATCCTGTTCCGATGAGATGGTGGAGCCCACGATTGCATCCCGAAGACCGGTAACTGCTGCGATGTTTCCTGCGGGAATCTCCTCGACTTCAACCCTCTCTGCACCCATGACGATGCCGGTCTGCTGAATGCGGTTGGTATTGACTACGCCGGAAATATAAAGCTCCATGCCGCGATGCAGGGTTCCTGCGAAGAGTCTTCCTGTAGCTACTTCACCTGCATGTGGGTCAACCTTCACTTTATTGATCATGAAAGCGACAGGCCCTTTGGGATCGCAGGTGGCCATGGCTTTACCGACGGGACTATTCCAATCGCCATGCCAGATGACCTTGACCCTCTCCTTTTGAGCTTCTATGGGGCTGGGAAGGAATTTGACGACCATATCGTTTACGGCAATGTAAAGAGGGACCTTCTCGGCCAACTCCTTCATCTTGCCGGCCCGGCAGTAATCGACTACCTGCTCAAAGCCGATGCCTGTCTTCTTCATCTGAGGCACGCTGATGGCCCAGTTGTAAAGAGCCGAACCAAAGGCGATATTTCCCTTTGCCGCATCCAGCTTCCAGCCTGCCTTGTATTTCTCTTCATCCATTCCTTGGATGAGCTTGTTGACATTGTCAATGACCTTGCCCAGGCGCACGGCCATATCTTTCTTCTCAACTTTCAGCTCATTGATCATGCGGTCTACTTTATTGACGAACAGTACCGGCCGAACGCCCTCTTTCAGGGCCTGTCTCAGCACGGTCTCCGTCTGGGGCATAGCGCCCTCAACGGCATCCACTACGACCACTGCGCCGTCCACGGCCCTCATGGCGCGGGTGACGTCGCCGCCAAAGTCTACGTGCCCGGGAGTGTCAATCATGTTGATGAGATATTCCTTGCCGTCTACCTCGTGGACCATAGATACGTTAGCCGCATCGATAGTAATTCCGCGCGCCTGCTCCAGGGGATCGAAATCCATGAAGAGCTGCCTGCCAGCCAGATCCATGGAGATCATACCAGCGCCGCCCAGGAGGTTATCAGAAAGGGTTGTCTTGCCGTGATCAATATGTGCCACGATTCCGATGTTCCTGATCATTTCAGGCTTATCCATCAGAGTTGTTACACGTTCTGCTATCTTCTTCCTCTTGCCCATAATACGCCTCGCGAAGTTTAAGATAAAGGTTAAATCCAGACTAGGACTCAGAATCCTAGGACTCAATCTATTTAAGC
>JAQTXY010000307.1 GCA_028688535.1 Methanothrix sp.
CGGACAACTTCACGGGATATTACCTGATAGATGCCAAGCAGGTTGTTCCTGGCCAAAAGAATTTGAAGGAATTCGAGGAGTATTTCGGATCATTTGAGATCAACCGGAGAATACTCTTCCGGGATGCGACAAAATCCAGTGTGCCATGTCAGGAAGGAGATTGTCTGAAAGCGCCGAGCATCAACACACCGGCGCCAAGCAGTTCCAGCTTTACCAGCCCCTGCTTAAGCGGCTCATGCAACAAATTCACAAATGCTCTCAATGCCTTCACTAAATCCGCTTGATATCTTTTTTTATATACAAAAGCATCAGGCATTTGCATTTAAAAATAAATTTCATAAAAATACATATTATCAGAAGGAATAAGGCGAAGATCTCGGGGGTAATGGAAGAAATATGTCATTTCAATCTTCCATCGTTCTTCGCCCAATCTAATAACGACATTCATTATATATAAAACTATTCTTTTTAATTAAGTCATATTGACACATCCTACCATATTCATACTTAAGAACATAATGCAATAGTAAATAATATCGATTGATTATGATATTTAACTGTATATTTAATAAATTTATGAGATATGTATACTATTAATTGATTACGGCCAATGCCAGATTATAGAGATGCCTGCAAGTATCTAGAGTTAGCTCCAATTGGGCTTCATGTTGCCTATTGAGGTAAATCCTGAACTTGTAGGCAGTCTTCACTGCAGATATTGAATCATCCTGGAATAGATATATAGTTGAGCGGCGCGAAGCGAAAGTAATATGGAAAGCATACAGCATTCATACCGCCCCCTAAATAGAGAGGGTCTTCTGCCTGCTTTCTATAAGCAAAAAGAATAAATGGTTAAAGCTCAAGTAGCTGAAAAAAGGGATCTGATTGCGAACCCTTTTGAGAAAGGAGGTTCATGAAATGAAGTTGATTCTTACATTATTCGTCGTCACGGTTCTTCTGGCGAGCGTTGCCGTCACTGCCAGCGCTGCCGATGTTCTGGAATTGAGCACATTAGGTAAAAAACCGACAACCGAAGCAGTTTCCCTGCCCAAGCTCTCGCCCACAATGCCGACCATCGCACCAACCGCTCTGGGAGGCAAACAGAATAGCGATGCACTCGATCTCAGCACTTTAGGAAAGAAAGCCCAGGCCAATGCGAATGTATCCATGATCAAGGGCGCCTCTCCAGTTACAGTTACACCCATGTTCGCAGTTAAGAATGGGAATGTAACTAACCAGGCAGGCTCTGTCTTTACCCTGCCTCAGGCAATTTCCGCCACCCCATCCGTCTACACCCCACCCATAGCCATATTTGGTGGAGCCTAAAGAGGAAGAAATGAATGTTTCGCTGAAGGTTGATGGAAAGGCAATCGATCTAAATGCCTTCACCCAAGAGATCATCGGCAATGCAGCAGTTGCCATGGCCGAGTCTCTGCGGGGCGTGGGCCAAGATTGGAAAGGAATTGAGATCAGAATAGAAAAGTAATAGAACTCTCAATCCTTCTTGCTCTTTTTGAAGACAGATGCTAGATCGATAAAATAGGTGCCCTCTTTAACCGCCATAATCAGCTCATCTCTCTCGAAGAGAGACGGCAGATTCAGCTCGTATGTACCGGGTGCTGTTATCTTGACACTCTCCAGAGTCTTCTCTTGAGATTGATGGTCTTCCTCGAGCGTTTTCTTTGACGGAATATGATAGGTCGGAGGAAGCGGCTTGACGGGAAGAGATTCTTGCATAGCGGGCATCTTCTCTTCTTTTGTCTCTATCGCTGCCGACTCTTTTTCCCTCATCCTGGGGGGTACACGTACACCCATAGCTCGGGTTATAATCTGCTCCGATTGCCGCATCTGCTCTTTAGAGTCCTGTGGCTTCTTTTTCACGAACATGAACTTTTTCCAGCCACAATTCGGACAGCCCTTAAGGATATCCTCACCCGAATCAAAGACATTACTACAGCGGGTACAGATATGAGGCATCTAGTCCCCCACGGAGACCTTGGTGCTGATCTGATATTTGTCTTTCTCAATAGTGCGCAGCTGATTGGCAGGCCCTATGACCGTCATCCTGCCCTTAAGAGTCCTGCCAAATATCTTGTCTAAAAACGATCCTTCTTTCTTGGAAGGATAGCTCTCGATCTCTATTCCGGAGAACTCGTCCACCCTAATCTCGGTCATGGTCATCTCGATAAGGCGCACCTCCTCATCGGAGGTCAGGCCGCACTCCAAGACCACAATCTTGCCGTTCTTGACCTTGTCCAGGATGAGCCGAATCTTCTCCATGGAGGTCATTTTCTCCAGCTTCTCTCCGGAGATGAGGTCCATTTGCACTTCTCTCATCAAGATCACCCAAAATGAGCTGCTATCGCCTGATAAAGGTTATCTATATTCGATCCTTCCAGGGCGGAAATTTGTACCATGGCATGCTGAGGAAAGGCCGCCTTAATTCTGGCAGGCGAGGCGTTGGGCAGGTCCATCTTATTGGCCACAATGAGAAGAGGAAGCTTCCTCGCTTCCATGTTTCCAATCACTACTACATTGACCTGAGTGTAGGGATCCTCAGTTGAGTCCATGACTAAGAGCACTCCGTCCAGGTCATCCAACCATTTGATGGCTTCTATAACGCCTTCCGTAGCTTCCTTGGCCCTCTTCTTGGACTCTGCCTCTGTGAGGCCGAAGGCCATGAACTCCTTGAAATCAACCTTCGTGGCCATGCCTGGCGTATCGACTATATCCAGCTCGATGCTCGATCCATTGGCATGGATCACCACACCCTCCTTTCTCATGGCCCTGCGGGTCTCATGTGGAATAGGGGAGGCCACACCTAAGCTCTCTCCTTCACTCCAGTCATGCAGAATCCTGTTGGCCAGGGTAGTCTTTCCTGCATTAGGCGGGCCGTAAAGCCCTATCTTGGCCCTCTTCTTTTTAAATATCCTGTCTATCCAGCTCCCAAGGCTCTCCTTGAGGCTATTGATGAAACCCATGTCTTACCTCAGATCTGATAAGCGCATATCTGTACTAATAATTTTCCATGAGAAAAATTTTAACCAGAGATATCCTGGGCAGGGCAATGGCAGACGAATCCCTCGAACTGCCCACAGCCTCGCAAAGCCTTCCAGGCATCTTTCAGAGAAACGTCTTTGATATTGGCGTAGCTTTCCTGCAGATAGGGACAGGCTCTGACGCTGCCGTCAACTGCCACATGCATCCACCTTCTCCCAGCCATGCAGCCCATCAATTGGCCCTCAAAATATGTACTGGCAAAAAGACGAGGTCCTCCCGGCGTCGAGTTGATCTTCTTGTAGAGGCTGATGATCTTCTCCCTCTCAATGAGTGTCAGCTTTTCCTCAGGTGTCTTGGGAATGCCCTCCCAGATAGACAGCTCCTGCACACCCAATTTAGAGGCCAAATCGTATAGATCCGAGATTCTGTCCACCTGACCGGCCTTTATATGACAGGCCATAGTCACCATCAATCCGGTTTGCAGAGCGATCTGTATGGCTTCTATTGCCCTGGCATGAGCACCTTCAACGCCCCTAATCTGATCGTGCTCCTC
>JAQTXY010000012.1 GCA_028688535.1 Methanothrix sp.
TTCTGGCCCATGATCAGCCTGTTATCCATTGGTCTTCTCACCCGGTTCTTGAAGGTAGAGGGATCGATGGTCTCCTTTCTCCTGGTGGGGGCCATTGCTCTGACCATTTTGCAGGTAGCTCAGATCGATGTAGCTTATGTTCTTTTATTCGATATGTGGTCCAAGAGCATCAAGAACACTTTCATCGCTCCGATTCAAAGCCATCATCTGGTATTTGGAGCAACACTCTTCGGCATCCTGCGAGGCAGTGTTGTCTTCTTCATTCTGGCCATAGTCAGCCGCTACCTCTTTGGATTTGATTTCCAGTATGGCGGCCTGCTACCGGTGCTGATATTTCTGGCAGGTGTTTTTGCTACCGCTGCGGTCATCGGCATCACAGTGTGCATATCCATTCTCACCTTTGGTCAGAAAGCAGATGTTGCCGCCTGGAGCCTGAGCGGCATGATACTTCTCGTCAGTGGAATTTACTATCCTGTCGAGGTGCTGCCACCCTTGTTGCAGACGCTGGCCAGAGCCATACCCCTGACCTACTTTCTGGAATACTACAGGTCAGTATTTATTCCAGGGCCCCATCATCTGTTCATTGGTGCATTTCTGGCCGTTTTCTACCTGTGTCTAGGGCTGATCCTCTTCGATTGGGCCATTGAAAGGGCGAGAAGGACAGGAATATTGTTGCGGCTATCGGAGTAGTGTTGTAAGAGAAGTGATTTAATGTTCCAGTTTGTGAGGTGTTGGGATTGATTGAAGGCATTTTAGGGCGCGTCCCGGTAGGAGACAGCCAAAGTGTGCGGCTGATGGGCGTAATCAATCTCAGCCGTGAGTCATTCTACAAAGGCTCAGTGGCCGGTCCCCATGAGGCTCTCTCCCTGGCGACAGCTATGCAAGAGCAGGGTGCGGATATGATCGATTTGGGCGCAGTCTCCACGGCTCCAGGCTCTCCACCTATAAGTGAAGCCGTAGAACGAGAGAGGTTATTTCCTGCACTCAAGGATATTTTGGAGAACCTGGATATCACCATCTCCATAGACACGCAGAGATCCTGCATTGCTAAAGATGCCCTTTCTCTTGGTGCCGCCTGCATAAATGACGTCTCCGGACTGTCTGATCCCCATATGGCTGCCAGTGTAGCCGAGTACGACGCTTCCTTGATCATCATGGCCTCTTCGCAGAGGGCGGGCGATCTGCTCCATTTGAGCGAGATAATTGCTGTTCTGGGCGAACGAATGAGGGCCGCGGCCCAGATCGGAGTATGCCAAGAGAAGATCTCAGTTGATCCGGGTATCGGCAAATGGATACCGGAAAAGACACCCGCTCACGATCTGGCCATCCTGGATGGTATGCTGCGACTGCGTGCTTTAGGGCGGCCCGTCGTCGCAGCTCTCTCCCGCAAGTCATTCATCGGGGAGCGTCTGCATAAGCCCGATCCCTTCCAGAGGCTGGCAGGAACGCTGGCTGCCACGGCTATTGCAGTTTACCTGGGGGCGCATATCGTCAGGACGCATGATATCGCCGCCAGCCGGGAGACTGTAGCCATGGCTCAGGCCATCCGGGGCCATCCGGCGATCTGTGCAGATGAGGAGATGGAGGTGGAGGTTCTGGGCTATTTGGGTCAGGGAGAAGATATGGCCGAAAACCTTCGCAGAACAGAGGTAGATGAGCGAGGATATGGCAGTCTTTGCAAGAAAAGCTCTTTTCGTATCCTGTCCGTGCGCGGCCTTAGCAGCATGGAGGCCATAATAATAAAGCAGGAGATGCTGGCTCGAGGCGGAGATGCTGCCATTCCCAAGCTTGCTCTTCGTTGTGATCCTCGACCGGAAGAGGTTTTAATATTCGGCACCATCCATCAGATAGCCGGCCTGGTAAAGAACTTGAGCGGCCAGCCTTTTCGTCTCTCGCGCTTGGCTGCGAGGATAGAGGAGGCTACTGCAATGATAGGTAGCCCAGAGCGTTACAGGTGAGTGTGTTGCAGGTTTTGGGAATAAAGACGGATCTCATAAGACCGGGTGATGACCTGGTAGAGTCTCTTGAGAAGGCCATGTCCACATCAGGCCTGGCATTGGAGGACGGCGACATTCTGGTCATCTCGGAGAGTACTGTGGCTACCGCAGAGGGAAGGGTTGTGGCTTTGCAGGATGTCAAGCCTGAACCCCTTGCGTTCTCTATGGCTACCAAGTACTGCAAAGATCCGCGCGAGATGGAGCTGATCCTGCAAGAGTCAGATGAGATAATAGGGGGAATACCCGGCGTAGTGCTGACGCTGAGGGAAGGCTTTCTTTATCCCAACGCCGGCATCGATAGCTCCAATGCCCCACCCGGCCATGTGGTCTTATTTCCGGCCGATGCCCAAAAGTCGGCATTCGAGATCAGGATGCGTATGGCCAAAGGCCGGAAGATAGCTGTAATCATTGGTGACAGCAGAACCCATCCTCTGCGGCTGGGCTGCGTAGGCGTGGCCCTGGCCTGTGTGGGTCTGGAACCAGTCGAAGACGCGCGAGGCCAAAAGGACCTCTTTGGCCGGGAGCTGAAGATCACTCGCAAGGCGGTGGCAGACAATTTGGTCTCTGCCGCTCAGATAGTCATGGGTGAAGGAGACGAAGGAATTCCGGCAGTGATCATCAAGGGCGCACCTGTGTCTATCAGCGAGGCGAACTGTGCTATTCCTACCATTGCGCCCCAGGAGTGCATGTACATCGGAGCACTGCGCTCCAGTCCCCGTCCATACACAGGAGGGTATGATGATCTCATCGAGAAGGCCAGGCAGGCAGCCAAAGATGCCTATGCTCCTTACTCCGGATTTTTGGTAGGAGCAGCGCTTCTCTCCAAGAGTGGCCGGATCTTTGCTGCAGGTAACATTGAGAATGCCGCCTCCGGGGCGAGCATCTGTGCGGAGAGAGCAGCTCTGGCCAGAGCTATAGCCTGCGGCGAGAGGGAATTTGAGGCGATTGCCATTGCGGGAAATGCCGTCGAGCCGGTATCCCCCTGCGGTATATGCCGGCAGAGCCTGATCGAGTTCGGTGAAGACATTGTGGTCATCATGGCCAATCTAAAAGGCGATGCTGTGACTGCTACGGTAGCCGATCTATTGCCCAAGGCATTTACCGATAAGTGTCTGAGATAGACCAGATAGTTTTTACAAAAAAATTCAGAAAAAAGAATGGCCGCCGCAGCGGACATTCTTTAATGAGCCTCGCCCACCAGATCCTTGCCGGGCTCCTTGCGCTCCACGGTGTCGAGTTTGCACTCGGTTGGCGTGCAGACCAGGACATCCTGGGACTGGAACTTGGTGTACGGGTTTTCAGGTATGGTCGTGTCCAAGCCCATGGATGCGGCCATCATCTCAACAATATCCACCATCTTAATGGGGGACTTTGCAGTGTTTCTTCCGTCGATCAGGTTCAGCCTACAGAACGGACATGTGGAACAGATTACTTCTGCCTGAATATCTGTTGCATCCTGAACTCTGGCCATAGCGCAGTCCATGGCCAGATCGGGAATACCGGCCTTCACGCCGCCGCCTGCTCCACAGCACCTCTGCAGAGCCCTGTTTCTTACCATCTCCTGGAACTTGACGCCGGGGATGGACTGGACTACATCCCTGGGTGCCTCGAAGGACCAATCTTTTCCTTTGAGGTGCATGAGATGCCGGCCGTTGTGGCAGGGATCGTGGTAAGTGAATCTATAATTCAGAGGTATCTTGTACTCAACCTCGCCATTCCTTATCTTGTCTCTCAGGAATACGGAAAGTGGCATAGTCTCGTAGGGGATATAGCCTTCGTACCACATGGGCCAATCGACAGCAGCGTTGCGCAGACATCCGGCGCAGGCGAAGAGCACGTTCTTCGCTCCTGCGTCTTTGAGAGCATCGACATTATGCACGGCATGCTCGGCCATGACCTCGCGCTGGCCAGTCCTGATCAGAGCTGAAGCACAGCACCATTCGTCCTTGCCCAGCATTGCGAAGGGGACGCCAAGGGTATCCAGAATCCTGACGGTGGCCACTCCCAATGCTTGCTGTCTGTAAGCAGCAGTACAGCCTGCGAAGTATACTATGTCACCAGATTCCTGTACTTTGATGTCCTTGGGAATCCAACACAATCGTTCTTCTTGCTTGGCCATGTAGGGATTTCTATCTCCCTTGATGAGCTTGGGGAAGAAGGACTGTTTTCCCACAGGTCCGTCGCCACGCTTTACCAGGTTAGGCCGCATGGCCTCCCAGAGCTCTACGGTCCGGATCCCTGCTTCACAAACTGTGCCGCAGACGCCACAGGTCGTGCAGCTATATGTGTCATCGGTGAAGACCTTCATCTCATCATCGTTGAGGGGCTTGGGGCCGAAGATCTTGGCTCGCAGGCTCTGGCTCTTAGCTTGCAGCTCTCTCCACCGAGCGTTCTTATACATAGGAGTAATGCCTGGCCGATCCGGTCTCACCGCAAAGGTCGGGCACCATTTCATACACTCCTGACATCTATTGCAGCCGTCTACTTCCAAGAGCTGAGTGGACATCATATAGCCCGTCATCAAGGGCTTGGAGCCTTTTTGATCAGCCATTCTTATTCTCCTCCTCTGTTGGCTATCAGGGTCATGGGTGTGGCAATGACGTGGATGTATTTGCTCCATGGCAAGATCAAAGCGAACAGACCAATTGCCAGGACGGTGTGAATCAATGCGAAGTGGGGAGCATAAATGGGATACTCAAAGGCATTTCCGACAAGGAAGGAATTGCCGCGCATCCACTCAGCATAAAATCCGGTGACTGTGATGAGGAACACTGCGCCGATCAAAAGTGCGTCATAGGCGCTGGTGTTATCCCGGACGAACTTTAGCAGGATTCTCCTGGAAACGGCGATGGTGGCTCCGATGAGAAGCAGGTAGCCGAAGATATCGAAGGGCAGAGCCAGCATCTCTTTGACCAGCTCGGCTTCATGGGCGAGGCCGACCAGATTGAAATGCTCAATTATATCCAGCATCAGTCCAAGCCCCGATAGAGCGGCAAGCATCAGAAATCCATAGAACATGGACATATGCATAACCCATCGCACCGGGCTTCTGGCCAGCGTCCTTCTGAGCAGAAGGACATCAAGCACTACTGTCCTCAAAAATACCCATAATCCATCCTTAAATGCCTCATGAATCCAGGTGGCAAGGAAGAGCCAGAAGCTATTGCGCAACTGGTCGTGGTAGCCGGTGGATCCGAGGCCCCATTTCTTAAAGTTGAAATATATACCATATGCCCAAACAGCAAGTACAATTACTGTCAGGAAAATCACAAGATTAAAAGTGAGGCCCAACGTGTAGAACGCCATCTCATTTCCTCCTCGTTATATTTATCACTATATCGGGGCGATACGACCATCATTTGTGTCCAACTTACCTGACAACTAATACTTAAATATTCCCTCACCGCCGCCTGAAATTGCTGCAATGGATTCGAAGGTTCATAATAAATCTGATCTGCAAAAAACGCTTGTTCGTCACTTGCCGCTTGCTGCTCTTTACATACTTTTGCCAGGGTGAAATGGGTAAAAAAGGTGCAGGGAAGAAAATTAGCAAATTGGCCAAAAAGCACTTGAAATTGATTGGCCCTTCTTTATTGTCTTTGGGCCAGGGGCCGCGAAGGCCACTCTCCGGCCCATTTCTCGCCTCAAAGGATCTGCGGTCTCTTCTTTCTGGGCCACTGTGGTCCGGGCTCTGGTCCCTGAGGCAGATCCCAATTCGCCGGTCTCATGCCTATACCGATGCCTGGGGCATCTTCAAACAAGTAGTCTGCTTCGAGTCTAAGCAAGTCTTCCTCCCGATTAATGGGAATTTTCAGATCTGCAATGCTGTCTAATTTTTTTCGATATTAGACGAAGCTGTGTTAGACAATAATCGAATATAAGGATTTCGGTCTTTGCATGGAAAAGTCTTAAAGATCAGCTTAACCTTATTTCTCATACACATGTCTGCCATCAAATTCTTCAGCACCAACGGCCATCCCGAGCGCGTGGACTTTCGAGCAGCGCTCTTGATGGGTCAGGCCCCGGATAAGGGGCTCTATATGCCGGAAGAGATCCCTCAAATTCCCAGGAGTCGAATAGGGCAATTCTCCAAGATGAGCTATCCGCAAATCGCCTACGAGGTCATCAAACCTTATTTGGGTGATTTGGTCTCAGACTCCGACCTGCGGGCCATGCTGCAAGACGCCTACAATTATGATGTTCCTGTAGAACGAGTTTATAACGAAAAGTACGTCTTGCGGCTGGATCGCGGTCCTACCTGCTCATTCAAGGACTTCGCTGCCAGGGCAATGGGCCGGCTGATCCAGTACTTCCTTGCCCTGGAAGGCAGAAGCATCCTCATACTTACCGCTACCTCAGGAGACACGGGCTCGGCTGTGGCTCATGCCTTTTATGGTCTGGATAATGTAAAGGTAATAGTATTATTTCCAGAAAAGGAGGTTACCGATAGGCAACGCCGCCAGATGACCACCCTGGGCAAAAATATCTTCCCTCTGGCCGTGCAGGGCAAATTTGATGACTGCCAGGCCCTGGTCAAGCAGGCTTTTGTCGATGCCGATCTCTCCGAGCTCAATCTCTCATCAGCCAATTCCATCAATATCGGCAGATTGTTGCCCCAGGCCGTCTATTACTTCTATGCTCACTCCCGCGCCGCGCCAGAGGGAAAGAGAACCGTCTTCTCGGTACCCAGCGGCAACTTTGGAGACCTCATGGGTGGCCTCTTGGCCATGAAGATGGGCCTTCCCGTTCAAAAGTTCGTGGTGGCGACCAATGAGAACGATGAGTTCCCCCGATTCATGGAAACAGGTATCTATGAGCCCATCCGGCCCAGCAAGAACTGCATCTCCAATGCCATGAACGTCGGCCATCCCAGTAACCTGGCCCGCCTCTTTTGCCTTTACGGCGGCAAGATGGATGAGACTGGCCGCGTAGGGCAACAGCCGAATATGGCAGCCATGCATAGCGATATCTATGCCGTTTCCATCACAAACGAAGAGACCCGCCAGACCATCAAGGAGGCATACAGCCGCTATCGCGTCCTGCTGGAGCCGCACGGAGCGGTGGCCTGGGCCGGCCTCATGAAGTACTTAAAAGAATGCGGGGACACCAGCCCATGTGTTTCCCTGGAGACCGCCGATCCTGCCAAATTCCCGGAAGAGATCGTGCGAGCCACCGGCATAAATCCGCCTTTGCCTGCGGTCATGGCCCGGCTGGATGAGCTGGAGGAGAGCTTTGAGACGATGGATGGACAGTACGCCTCTTTGAAGGAGTACTTGAGGCGCTTTCTCTAGAAAAGGTGATTAAAGAATGTCGCGGCAAATTGAAGGCATATTCTTCGATGATATAGGCAGCTTTCCCCTGCCCAAAGGTGTCCGGCTGGAGAGCTTGTCTCGCGATCAATATCTGAATCTTGTGCGCGATGTTCTGGCTCAAAAGAGTCGCGCCGGTGTAGAGGTTCCTACCTATCCACAGTTTCGGGATATGATCCGCATGTTCATGGACCCAATCGAGAATCCGGATTATGCAGAGGATCCCTATCTGATCAAAAAAGATCATGCCAAGATCATGGAGCTGGAAGCTGTGCCGGCAGGCCGGGATGTGCGGGTTTGCGTTACCGGACCGGTGGAGCTTTACATTTCAGTCTTCGGAGCCACACATTATCCCGATATCCTTAATAATCTGGCAAAGAGCGTAGCCAGGTTCTTTAGCGCGTCATTAGAGGCAGAAAAGATGTCCGTGGCATCTCTGGACGAGCCCAGCCTGGGATTGAATTCCAATATCATCTTTTCAGAAGACGAGATACTTGATGCCCTGCAGATCGCAGCCGGCCCCTGCCGGGGAATGGACTGCGAAGTGCATCTGCATTCGCCTCTCTATGCCGAGGTCTGTGCTCATGTTCCGGGAATTAGCATCGTGGGCATTGAGTCCGCTGCCCATCCAGACTATCTGCAGTTGATTGACAGGAAGGTTCTGGAGGAGACGGACAGTTACCTTCGCGCAGGGATTGCAAGAACCGATATTCTGTCCTTGTCCGCACTCTTGAATGAACAGCTCGGGGTCAATCTCTGGCAGGATATGCCAAGGCTGGAGCGGGAGATCCTGGAAAGGGAATCACCCCAGGTCATGAGGAAGAGGCTGGAGCGAGCCCATGCTCAATTTGGAGATCGGCTTAGGGCGACAGGGCCAGACTGCGGCCTGGGCTCCTGGCCCAGTCAAGATCTGGCCTGCAAGCTGCTGGCCAACTGCGCAGCAGCGGTAAGATCTTTCCGAGAGGGCGGCGCATAGGAAGGCCGGATCAAAGATCCCTGACCAAATTAGGCTGAAACAATATCAAACCCTCTTTTCGCTCATTATCGCTAACTAGTCAAGGGC
This sequence comes from Methanothrix sp., assembly GCA_028688535.1. Lineage (GTDB taxonomy): Archaea > Halobacteriota > Methanosarcinia > Methanotrichales > Methanotrichaceae > Methanothrix. The sequence goes on from JAQTXY010000012.1 coordinate 8,370, forward strand.
TAGCTTTCATAATATAAAAATCGATGTATCACATAAACATATTCAAATCATTGACATAACTTGGGAAATATCTCCTGGCATAAGTGCTGGTGCATAAATATTTTACCCATTCGGTTACTGATCTCAGTATATCTAATTAAGGATTACTATGATTACCATTATCTATAAATATTTTAAGAGCATTGGTAAGTGGTATGAAACTGAGGGTAGTTAGTTCTAAAAAGGAGATTACCGATCTAAACAGGAACGAGCAGCTTGTTCATCTGGCTTTCCGAGCCTCCAATATGGATGTGATGAACCTTGTCCAGTCCTGCCCGCGTCTGCGAGCCGTGCAGATTCCGCCATCCTATCATGAGACCATGTCCAAGGCCGCCCAGCAATTCCTGGAGATTCAGGGTGTGCAGCTCTTGCGAGGAGATGTTTGGGGCCATAGGAAGGACATTGATGAGTATTACGCCGTTGGCGAGAAGATTGTGGGCAGGATATCCAGCCTCATGGCGGAGGGCAACAGCATCGATGAGACGGTAAAGAAGCTGCAAAGGGAGACCAAGCTATCGGAAGACTTGATCCGCTATATTCTCAAGGAGCAGGTGATGGCGTAGACAAACAGCGCAAACTCATGGGGCCGGCTTGTAACCCAGCCCTCAGTTTTTTGCAATCAATTTTAGACTGAAGCAGTCATCTGATCCAGTGTGCACTCTAGCGGCTCTTTGTCATCCCTCATGCGCAGGAAGACCGGGGCGCGAAGGTGGCCATCCAGGGTGACTTCCAGGGCAGAGACCTGCACCACCTGGATGGGTTTGACCCATCTTACCTGTGGCGTTGGCGGTGCATTGCCAAAGGGAGAATGGTCCAGGGGCAAGAAGCCTGCGACAATCTCTTCCAGCTCTCTGTCGGTAAACCCTGATCCCACACGACCAACGTAATGCAACTGGCCGCTCTGATAGGCGCCCAGGAGAAGGCCGCCAAAGGAAGTGGCACGTCCCCCCTTTCCAGGAATGTAGCCGCCTATCACCAGGTCCAGCTTGAGGCTCTTCTTGATCTTTATCCAGTCCGGGCTTCTTGTGCCCGGCTGATAGGCAGAGTCTAACCTCTTGGCTACCACTCCCTCGATGCCTATCTTGAGAGCCGCCTGAAAATAGTCCTCACCCTTTTCCGGAAATGAATCGGCGATGGCGACCATTTCGCTCTCCTGAAGCTCTTCATTCAGGATTCTCTTTCGCTGCCGTAGAGGCAGGTCCATGACGCTTCTCTCTTCCGCGTAGAGAATATCAAAGACAACGAAGCTTGCCGGAAGGGCGGAAGCGAGGTATTCTATGCGCATCCTCTCGCTTTGGTGGTCGCGCTCTGCAAGCTTCGCAAAGCTTGGCTTACTATCCACAAAGACGGCGATTTCTCCGTCCAGAAAGCACCCGGAAGCTCCCTGGGGCAGAGCAGCGGCGATCTCCGGATAGCGATAGGCGATATCTTGCAGCCTGCGATTGTAGAGGCGCACACCTCTTTCGGATACTTCTGCCAAACAGCGAGTTCCGTCGATCTTGGGCTCAAAGATCCATTCCGCTGAGTTAAAAGGCTGACCGGAGACTGCCAGCATGGGCTTTACTGGATGCATTTGCATTTATTTCCCTCATTTCAGCGACTCGGCAGTCAGGCGCAAGGCCTCCATAAGGTTCTTGGCTGCGGGCCTGGCCTTTTTCTTCTCCGGCACGACCACGGTACCTGCCATCTTTGATCTGACCAGGGCTTCGATCCTCTCTTTGTACTGGTCGTGGAAGGCAGAAATGTCCAATTCTCCGCTCAGGCTTTTTATGATCTGCATAGCAAGCTCCAGCTCCTTTTCAGGGGGCTTTGGTAGATCTCTTATGGCCTGATAGTCCTGCGGATCTAAGACCTCTTCTGGGTACCTCATGGTAGTTGCCACCACAGCCTGCCGGTAGTAGTGGACAAGTACCGGTCTCTCTCGGGAGCGGAGGGTAATGCGGCCGATGGCAGCTTTGGCCGTCTTCTCCATGATGGTTCTTAAGAGGGAGTAGGCCTCCTCGGATTTATCCGGCAAGAGCAGATAGGTCTTTTCGAAGTAGTGGGGATCGATCTCAAAGAAGTTTACAAAACGATCAAGGGCTATGGTATTCTTTGATTCAGGCCTGGCAGCTTCAATCTCCTTCTTTTCCAATACCGCATACCTGTTATTCCCCAGAGGATAGCCATAGACGATATCGGCCAGTGTGACCTCCTCGCCTTCCTGGCAGACGCGCTTGTTGGAGATGGCCGTCTGGCAACTGCGATGCAGCATGCGAAAGCTGATGCGCACATCTTTGGTCATAAGCAGAGCCTTGACGGGAATATTAACCAAACCGATTCTCAGATTGCCGGACCAGGTGGTCCTGGGGGAAGCAGAGGCGGATGCTGTTTTAGCTGTTGTCTCATCGGGCGTCTTTTCCGGCTTTTCTAGGTCAAGCTGCACAACCTCGGGCATGAATTGTATTCTGCCGGCAATCTAGAAGAATTTTTGGATCAATCCAAATAATAGTAAACCCTAAGCCAAATTCCCGACCCAGAATCTTTATATGGGCTAAATCATTTGCTCTTCTTCAGGTGATCCTTTGAAGAAGATGGTCTTATTAATTACTGTATTATGCTTAATGGTCCTATCTTTGACCGGCATATCTGCTGCCGCTGATGCAAAATCACCCGAGAATCAGCTTTTAAATTCTTATGATGGAAATCTCACCCAGAAGAGAATTGTCTCCATTGATCTGCTCTCAGTAATGGGACTTCCAGCCTATTTTATTGCAGAAGCAGTCAAGTTCAAGGCCCCAAAGCCCGATTGGAAGCTGAATACCGTACAAATATTGGGATGGGACGGCTATAACGGCAGTATGCAGTCTATTCCCAGCGAACGGATTATTGCCCTCGAAGTCAGGGACAAGGATCTTAATTTGCTCTACAGATTCTCTGACTCTCAGCTCCCGTACTCCAACTTTGTTCGTAATGCCACGGAAACATATCCATTTACCATGCGTCTACCATCAATACCGGTAAGCGACGAATTTTATGTATGCTTCTATGACCGGGGGGCAATTGCCATCGCCGCCGAAGTTCTCAATAAGACCAGCCAGAACTCGTTCATCTATATCGAAGAGGGAAATGCATTGCTGCCTTCAAATCTGCCTCTATTCGGCCAGAACGAATCTGTGCCCCTGAACTGGATAATGACGATCGGTGGAAACTAATCTTTCTTTTTTACAGGTGTCTAAAAATTTATTCAAATCATATCAGAATCTTTATATGGATAAAAATCATTTGATAGATCTTGGGTGATCTAATGAAGAATACTACCTTATTATTTGCTTGTTTATGCTCTGCAGCCCTGTGCATAAATGCTATTGCTGCAACGGCCGCAACACCACAATTGACAACACTGAGGGGAGATAGCGGACAGAATTATTCACAGATCAACTTTACATTATTCTCATCATTGGTTGAGTTTGGCTCTCTAGGGGTAGGGGAAGCTGTAAAATTCAAGGCCCCAAAAGCCGGCTGGAAGCTGCAAACAGTGCGGGTTTTGGGTTGGAGCGGCTACAACAAGTCCTCACAATCTTACCCTGCCGACAGAAATATTATGCTTGAGATAAGGGACAAAGATTTCAATCTTCTCTATAAATTTGCTGATGCTCAGAACAACTACTTCCTCTCCGACATTGGGCCGAGATTCGGTGAGATAGAGATACCTGGAGTAGCGGTAACCGGAGACTTTTATGTAGTCTACTATGATCGTGGGGCTGCTCCCATCGGCACGGAGACAACCAATGCTACTGGAAACTCCTACCTATTCGTGAACGGGCAGATGGAGCCTGCAGAGTTTCCCCTCTCAGAGACAAATGAGACCGTTATGGTCAACTGGTTGATGGAGGCCCTCGGAAAATAAGGAGCACCTTATCACTAATCTAATATCGGAATATTTAGGTTGGCGAAAGTATGTTATAGCTGCACGCCAACAATATTTCGATGTTTGAGTCTCGCTTAATCTGCATTTGCGGTCTTCCGGGAATTGGAAGTGTCGGCAAAGTGGCAACCGATTACCTGGCTACTGCCCTGGAATGCAGTACCATAATACCATTTTTTTCGCGCAGCTTTCCACCCCAAGTAATGGTCTCTGGAGGATTGGCGAAGTTGATGCATGCCCAGTTGATGCGCACCAAGGAAAAAGAGAACCTCCTCATTCTCTCCGGTGATGCCCAGCCTCTGGATGTAGTGGGCATGCATGAGCTGGCAGGAAATATCCTGCAGGCCATAAAGGAGCTGGGTGTCACGGATGTTATCACCCTGGCGGCATATGTGGGAGAGACGAATGAATCCGTCCTGGGCACGGCAACGGACGCTGATGCGGCGACGGCTCTTGGCGAGTGCAACATTCCCTTGCTGCGAAGCGGCGCTATCGGCGGATTGAACGGCCTTCTGGCGGGGATGGCACCTCTGTATGATCTGCGTGGCTTTTGCTTGCTGGCGACAAGCTCTGGGTCCGATCCCGTGGACATCCGGGCGGCAAATAACCTGCTTTGTGCAATAAATGAGCTTCTTCATCTTGACATTGACATAACTCTTATGGAACCTGTGATAGAGGAGCCGCAAGAGGCTGTAACTTATGAGGTAGATATGAATTACCGGTGAAAAAGTAAGATGACATTAATTCGTCATCCATCAAATCGATTTTGCCACCAGAGTTCCTTTAGGCACTCCAATAACCATAGCCACCGGCTCACATTTAGCTCTCATAAGGTATACGAGCCGACCCGTCAGCCGCTCTTCGAACTCAGAGATGGTCTCGAAGTTTCCCATGCCTTTGGACAATATCAGCCAGCTTGGATCAAACAATAGGGCGCGAGCCTCGGGCTCCAGGTGCTCCAGGGATGTTCCCACTACATTTCCGGTAGCAATGACCTTAAGATCCATATCGGTCATGGCGCATAGCTCCTTTGCGGTAACATCATTGAGAACCGGCTCAGACTTTGATCCCACTACCACCTTCTTTCCCATTTTCCGAAGCTTGTCGATTACAAAGAGATCAAATACAGCTTCACCGCAATTATCCGTGAGATAAAAGATATTGCTGAAGCTGAGTAGACGCCTCTTAACCTCGCTGATATCGCCATGCAGCTTTTCGCATAGCGTATTTTGAAAGACTCCGGCAAAGGTCCTGTTATCGAAATCGTGGCCCTTGACTCCAAACTCCATGGAATTGGCGGCCGCAGCAATGCGGATTATTGCTTCAATCTTGTCAACGGCTTTTTCGTAGAATTCTTCTGCCATTGACAATAGATCCATAGCCACACAGTTGCTCTCTTCTTTCAGCCTCTGGTACGGATCAGAATTTTCACTGCGTCGTTTAATGATGTTCTCTCGCTCTGTCCCTACCAGAGCCGACACTCCGTCCTTGTGACATGCCATATAGTCGAGCAGCTCATCCATGGCCGCCTTCTTCTTCTTCTCCTCCTCTGGGGAAAAGACGAGATCGCACTCGAACTTGGCCCGGTCCAAGATGCAGGGATAGCAGTTGGAGGCCATCCTCAAGACGGCCACCTTCCAGCTAAGACCCGAATAACATCAGGAATTACTCTCTCTGCCACATGCACACACGAGCCGCCACTGAGCACAAAGACCAATCCCCGATCGCCCACTGCATCCATTATCAATTGCGTCATCCTGGGGTAGGCCTCAAAGGTGAGATTGAAACCCCCGTAATCATCCTGGTGGGAGTCATGGCCGAAGATGACAAAAGCCATCTGAAAGTCAAAACCCTTGGCCAATTCCAGGGCGTTCTTCAAAGCATCCAGGAACCTCTCATTGTTGCCGCCAAAGGTGAGACCGATGTCGTAGTTGTTTCTTAATGGATCATGCTCCTCACCGGTGCCGCTGTGCATATTAATATGAAATACATCTGCATCGTCTTTAAAAAAGTCGCGCGTTCCGTCCCCGAAATGAGGATCCACATCCACGATGAGGAAGCGCTGCAATCCCATCTGCCGCAGACGCAGCACCGTGATCGCCACATCGTTGAAGTAGCAGAAGCCCCAGCAACTGCCCCGCGAGGCATGGTGTCCGGCAGTCCCGGTATAGGCAAAGGCCCTGCGGGCTTTACCCTCGGCCACCATCTCAGCTGCCATCATTACGCTGCCTGCGGAGAGCATTGCCACCTCTTTGTATGGGTCACCCTCCATATTGGCCATATGGGCCGGCGTATGAGCCTCTGCTACCAGCTCCAATGGTGCAGGCTTTGCCTTAAAGACCGCTACCTTCTCGCCATCCACCAGACCCGACTGCATGAGCTTCTCGA
>JAQTXY010000308.1 GCA_028688535.1 Methanothrix sp.
CCTTTTATCATGGTATCTCTAGAAGCTGATAGTAGCATCTGCATCCAGCGCCAAGTCGTTTAATGTTCCTGCTCCGGCAATTTTTGCCGCAGGTATGAAGTCGCCTCGAGCAATCCCCAGGAGCTGGGTGCTCTGCTCGCAGATGTACATCTTCACACCGGAAGCGAGGGCTTGGTCGATGACCTCCTTGAGGGAGGGAAAGCTTCCTATCTTGATCTTCTCAGCCTCGCCGCTCTTCATAGCGGTTATGCCCTTGATCATAAAGAATATGGAGGCCTCTGCATCCATCGCCCGGGCTGTCATGCCCAGAATAAAGGGTGCATAGAGTCTCTCTGGTGTATCCAGGCCGCTGGTCTGAACGTAAAGAATCTTGCTCATAATAATTTCACCATCACTTTCATTTCAACCATCATAAATATTTGGGCTACTGTGTTTACTTCTTTCTTCTTATCCAGAAGGTAATGATATTTCCGGACTTTTCAAGTCGGACGACCTCGTGGCCGGCCCTCTTGGCCCAGCGGGAGATATCCTCCTCGGCGGCAGGATCGTCCGCTTCTACTTTCAGAACCTGCCCTACTTCGATGTTCTCAATCTCTTCCTTAGTCTTCGCGATAGGCATAGGGCAAAAGAGGCCTACACAGTCCAGCTCGGCATCATGAGCCAAATTTTGATCCGTTCTCAAAACCTCCTTATAACAATGCAATTTCACACTAGTTCGGCTGATGCATATTGTTGGGTTTTATTCTATAAGTATCTTCTTGCAGCACAAGGAAGACTGCATCACTAACCGAAAAATTTATACTTGATTACTAATATTATAGTAGTAAAGAAAGGCTTGAAATCTATTGAACTCACCAGTTAGAAACCAGGCAGCCATTATCATCATTTGACTTCACAACTGCATATCTATCATCTCAAATTATTCAATAGAACGAAAGTCATTGCCCCATATCTAGATTTATGCAAATCTCAAAGCGAGGGTTTGGTGAATTACATGTCTGAGTTGTATAGAAAAATAATAAGTGAAGCTCTTTCGGCCCAGCATGCCGATGTAGAGACCGTAAAGAAAAAGAGAGGTACCAGTTTTCTTGTTCTGGACACCAGAGCATATCTGGATGTCGTCAATAAGATGAAGGCGATTGATAATCAGTCCAAATCAGTTTTTAAGCTTCATGTGGACTCAGTAAATGCCCATTTCAATATTCTTTCCTCTCTCACCAAGACCATCCGTCCAGAGGATGATCCCTTTGTTGAGCATTATCAGACACCGGCTATTCTGGAGATCATCTGCGAGGAAGATGAAAAGTTCAAGAAGAGCCTGGATGCTTTCATTGGTGCTGTTGGACGGGCTGAGGCCCTGATTGGCCTGGAGGCGGCCAGGAGATACGGTGGCTTTTACGGCCCCACCTGCGTAGTGGACTTTGCGCTTATTCCGGGAAGCACCAGCAATGTGGTCAATCGAATCTTGAAGACAATTGATATTCCTGATGCCCACAAACAGGCCATATTGGCTGCCAAATCCTGGGGCATGAACACCTCCTACGGCATTGGCGAGGTCTTCGCCTCTCAAGTGGAGAAGGGAGCCACTCTGGCAGAGGCGGTGAAAAGGGAGATCGATGAGGTCAAGTACATCTATGAGAGCCCCATCGAGGCACAAGGCAAGCTGATGGACGCTTTTGGCCACCAGTCTTTCGATGTGCGCAAATACATGTCTTTGTATAAAAAACAAATGAAGCAAACGGTAAAAGAGGCCATGAATGAAGGTGTTCATTATGGCAATATTCTGACTGTTCCCGCTTACTGCGTGGGTGACATCTCTCATCACATTGCACAGTCCACATTTAACATGTGCAAGGACGATGTGGTCATGGCTGTAATCGAGGCCACCACGGATGTCATGGACTCAACCCTCAATAAAGCTGCCGATAAGATCAAAAACGAGTATCAGCTCCTCAACCTGGCTACCGGCTCCTCTGCGGCTGCTGTGGAGTATATACTGGAAATGGATGGGTTTAATGCTGTCATGGTTGTGGATCTGCTCACCAAGAGATTCCATAATTATGTCCAGCTCAATCCCACCCGAGGAGCGGCTGCAGAGCTGCATAATTGCGACTTCATGGATATGATCTATCGTGGCTGGAAACTTCTCGACAAATCCATGAGACAGAGAAACGGTCTGGGCGGCAGACTGGTTCCCAAGATATCCGGCTTTGAGATCGACCTGGAGCCCATTCACATGAACGAGGTTCTCATGAATCCTCAGCGCTACGCTTATCCTGCCTGTGCAATAACCGTCCGGTTCTCTGCGTTAATGAGGCTGGCCGACTATCCCTGCCTGCTTACAAGCGAGCCGGTGACTGCTACCATAATGACCAACATCATCGCCCTGCATAAAGAGACACCTGCCTCACCGGCAAGGGTATGCAAAGGCTGCGCTTCTGCGTCCTTGGTGGACTTCAGACACGCTTATTGCCAGTATAAAGAGGCGGTCTAGAGAACTTAAAATGAAATTTCAGAGGACTATGAGGACTGCTTTGAGATGAGGATGTTATGAAATGCTACATGTGTTCCCTGGAAAAAAAAGATACTGATGCAGTGGCCATTTGTATCGTCTGTGGGATGGGGGTTTGCATGGACCACTTAGTGCGTGAAGAGGTGGAGGTCTGGGAAGGAGGCTATCCCTTCCCAGCCAAGAAGCTGAAGAGAAAGCTTCCCAGAATACTCTGCAAGCCCTGCTACTCCGTCTACCACGAGGTATGATGCCATGTCCTTGATGAAGAGGTCCCTGGCAGAGCTTGTGGGAACGTTTGTGCTGGTCTACTTCGGGGCTGGTGCGGCTGCTATTACACTTATGATTGCCAGAGGAGCAAGTCCGGCAAGCCCACCTAATCCTTTTAACATCGGCATTGGGGCGCTGGGTGGCCTGGGAGACTGGTTTGCCATCGGCATGGCTTTTGCCATAGCTATCGCCGCATCCATTTATGCTCTGGGCAGGATCTCAGGAGCGCATCTCAACCCGGCTGTAACCATTGCCCTCTGGGCGACAAAACGTTTTCCCATTAAAGACGTCGGCCCCTACATTGTTGCCCAAATCGCGGGCGCCTCTCTGGCCAGCTTTCTCTTTGCGGCCACGGTGGGAATGGATGCAGTCAGCATCGGCGGCCTGGGTGCGACTGCTCCCTTCCCCGGCATATCCTATTCTCAGGCAATATTGGCTGAGGCGATAGGCACATTTCTCCTCATGCTGACTATCATGGGAGTGGCGGTAGATGAGAGGGCGCCGCCTGGCTGGGCCGGTCTGATAATAGGGCTTACCGTGGGCGGAATTATCACCACCACAGGAAACATTGCCGGTGCGTCACTAAATCCAGCCAGGACATTCGGACCGTATCTGGGTGACTACATACTTGGACAGAGCAGCCTCTGGCACTTCTTTCCTATCTATATCGTGGGACCGATAGCAGGTGCGCTGGTTGCAGCTTTTCTTTATGATTACCTGTCCAAGGATTAGGCAGACTATTTATTTTT
>JAQTXY010000309.1 GCA_028688535.1 Methanothrix sp.
AAGTAGCGTCCTTGAGCCTACCTGCTCGGCAGCTTCTCCAAATATGGGACGGGTGCGCATGAGGCTGAGCATATTTTCCAGCCTCAAAAACTCCGAGTCGATATGCTCAGAGGCTACTTTTTGCAGACCAGCATGACGATCAGTCGTGCTTTGTTCTATCAGGTTTGCCGGTATCTGGATGATAAACGCATCTGCAAAGCCGAACTCCCACTGGGCGCTATTGGCCGCCTGCTGGGGCGAGAGAGAGAGATCCGGTCTGTAAAAGTAGCTTGTAATCCTGTTTTCCAACCGAAACTGCGCCAGAATAGAGAGGTTATTCTTGTCCAAGATGGCTACCACGCTACAGGGGAGTTGACTTCTGGCTATACCCCTCTGCAGATGTCTCTCCTCTGTTGTGGCATCAACTATGGCCATGAACTCGTCTATCAGCTTGTTTACCTTGACAGAAAGCTCGGCATCCATATCACCGCTTCTCATCCTGGCTAAATCGTTAAGCATATACACACATCCAGATTCTTCCACATCCGCACGGCATGATCGCCTCGACCATAATAATTCCTGACCAGCTCCCGCTCCTGGTAGCCGGCTTTTCTGTACAGCTCTACAGCCCCGGGCCTATTTAATGCAGCCTCAAGTCGGATCGCCTGGGCACCTAACAGGGCCAGCTTCTCCTCTAAAGACTGCAGTAACTTGCTGCCGATGCCCCTCCTGCGGTAACTGGGATGAACGTCCAAGGTGTAGACTGCACCCGTCCTTCCACTGGTATATCCCATGATGAAGCCCAATACATTCTTCTCTGGCTCACAGGCCACTAGAGACACTGCATAGCGTATCAGGTAGGCGAACATCTTGGGCGGAAAAGCGGTCTCCTCCGGGAAGCAGAGCTCCTCGATCTGCACGATCTGGGCCAGATCCCAGGGCTGTGCACTCCGGATCATCATTTCTTCTCTGGCACCTTACCTGAAACCTGTTTCAAGACCGCCTCATACGCCCCGAAGACCTCAGGAATGTCGATAGTGCCGATCACATCCACTATCCCTATGGCGGCAACGGCTCGGCCCTCTATCAATATGGGGGCGACAGATACGGGAATATCTCTATAAGCTCCCTCTTTGGGAGTGGTGCGAATGCTCTTGCCGGTTCGAATAACTTCTTCCAGGACAGGTCCGCTGTACTCGTCATCCAGAACCTTTCCTTTCTCAACCCGCACACCGGGAAATTTCGCCGAGCGCATCGTAACGGGAAGTTGAACTATCTCATTGAAGGCAAGGGCGAGTGCCGCCAGATCCACTGATCTGGCGTCCTCTGATATCACAACTCTGGACATGCTGATTATATTGGGCCGCGATATCAAATAAATCCTATCCTTGCATTTACTAAGTGCTCTTCAGTCCCTTTATCTTGAGCAGCCTGGCCTGGAAGCCGTGGTATTTGGCAAAGCCTTCTGCATCCTTCTGGCTCAGGGTCTGGGAGTCAAAGGAGACCATGTCCTGAGCATAGAGTGCGTCGGGCGATTGGCGGCCCACGGGTATGGCATTTCCGCAATAGAGCTTCATCTTGACAGAGCCATTGACTCTCTTTTGAGACTGATCCAGGAAGGCATTCAGATCTGAGTACAGCGGATCTTCTACCAGTCCCATGTAGGCCAGCTCAGACCAGGCTTCGTCCACCATGACCTTGAAACGAAGCTCGCTACGGGATAATACCAGATGCTCGAGGTCCTTATGCGCCGCGAGGAGGATGGTTGCCGCGGGGTGCTCATAGTTCTCGCGGGCCTTCAGGCCCAGCACCCTGTCCTCCACCATATCCGTCCTGCCCACGCCATGCTCGCCCCCGATCAGGTTGAGCTTCTCAATCAGCTCAATGCCGCTCATCTGCGCGCCATCCAGAGATACGGGAACACCCTGGCTAAATCCGATCTCAACAATCTGCGCGCTCTTGCTTGCATCCGGCTTTTGTGTCCAGCCGTAGATCTCCTCTGGAGGCTCGAAATAGGGGTCCTCCAGCTTGCCGCCCTCGATGGACCGAGACCAGATGTTCTCATCTATCGACCAGGGTTTATCGCGGGTAACGGCCACTTCAATGCCGTGCTCGCGCGCATAATCGATCTCCCATTCGCGGGCTAAATCCAGCTCCCGCATGGGTGCAATGACCCGGCAGTCTGTGGCCCGGAAGATGGCCTCGAAGCGCAGCTGGTCGTTGCCGCGACCGGTGCATCCATGAGCTAGGTTCTTTATGCCTTTCTCTTTGGCAATCAGGGCTGTTTTCATGGCGATCAGCGGCCGGGCGATGGCTGTTCCCAGAACATATCCCTCGTAAGAGCCATTGGCCTTGATGAGCGGGAATATGTAGTCTCTTACGAACTCTTCTCTGGCATCAATGACGTAATGCTCATCAGCCAGCTGCTTTGCTCGGCGGTTTCCCCTTTCGATATCCGACCTCGGCTGCCCAACGTCCACCAGGACGGTGACGATTTTGTCAAATCCATAGCGCTCTTTGAGGAGCGGAATACAAACAGATGTATCCAGGCCACCGGAATAGGCCAGTACAACTTCAGACACTTCGCAACACCAGTCTCGTACAAGAGGCAGGGTCGATTTAACCTTATCTCTTCCTGTAGCGATAACTCTATAACTGCCACGAAAAAGAGGGATTATAATGACCCAGCTTATCAAGACGGCCGCGCTATCTGTGGACTATGATCGGGATCTTCGAGCCCTGCAGGCATCAGGTGCTCTAGCGCGTATGGTCCAGCCGGTTTTGAAGATGATAAACCAGAGGCTGGCAGAGGAGAAGCCTGCTCAGATCCGGCTGAAGGATATGGTTGCCAGCACATGGCTTCCGCCTATTCCCAGTGGTCCCTTCAAGAGACTGCTGATCAATGAAGCACGCTATGCGATGGGCCGTCCGGTGCCTCAGACTCTCTCCATCGAGGTTACAAGACGCTGTGGGGCAAAATGCGACCACTGCCTGATAAAAGAGGGCGAGGGAGAACTCTCCCGCGAGGAAATTTTGCGCGTCATCGACCAGGGTCTGGAGACGGGCACCTGCATAGTCACATTTACCGAAGGCGATCCCCTTTTGCGAGATGATATATTCGAATTGATAAAGCACGTCGATCCTGAAAAAGCGGTGGTTAATCTCTTTACCCCAGGACTTGATATGACTGTCGAGAAGGCGGTCAAGCTCAGAGAAGCCGGGCTCTATAATCTCATTATCGGCGTTTACAGCACCAATCCAGAGGAGCACGATCAGATTAGGGGCGTTGAAGGTGCTCATGCCAGGGCAATAGAAGCCATACAGATCGCTTTGCAAACCGGATTGATGGTGACTATGGCCTGTCATATAAAGGCCGGTCAGGTGGACCGAATCTCGGATCTCTACGATTTGACCTCTAAATTGGGTGTGCAGGAGCTGTCTATCTGGGAGGGCATTCCCAAGACACCTGAGGAAAAGCTGACACTCATTGAGAGGGAGAAGATCATGAGCATCTACAAGACG